>CAXMLS010000066.1:0-10994 GCA_964194235.1 uncultured bacterium
AATTGTTTCGCGCGGGTCAGCGCTTCACTGCGCGAAACTTTAAAATTCACCGAGGCTTCCGGAAACGCGCGGAAATAATATTTGTATGCGAACAACGCGCCGACAATTCCCGCCACCACCCACAGCACCAGCGCGCGCTTATCCGCAGACGTCAGACGGTCCCTGGACACGAAGGCCTCCCCGCGATGTACGCGGCATTCTCACTCTAGGATACGCACAGCAGGTGCGCAAGTTTCGCGGCTCCCGATGGTTCGCGGCAGGAATGATATAAAGATAGGAGTTACGAACTGCCCGCAAGGTTTATAAGCCTTCGCCGTGCGCAGGAGAAACCAAGTTATTTCGACCGTGGCTACGCCAAATCTATCGACGAATGTGAGCAGCATCAAAGGCGTTGGCCCGCAACGAGCGGAATTGCTGGCTAAGCGCGGCATTCACACTCTCGAAGATTTACTGTTGTACCTGCCATTCCGTTACGAAGACCGCATCCATTTTTCCAATATTAAAGATATCCGTCCGAATGGCACATACACCATTCGCGCCAAGGTGATGAGCGGCCAGGCGGTGCGCAGCATGCGTGGACGCGACGCAATTTTTCATTTGCTGGTGCAGGACGCCACCGGGTCTCTACCTTGCAAATTTTTTCATGGCGGATATCTGGAAGGACGCCTCAAGCCTGGGCAATTGCTGATCCTGCACGGCAAGGTGGAGATCGATAAATTGCGGCCCGCGCGCCTGGAAATGATCAACCCGCAAATCGAGCTAAGTAGCGAACAAATGGATTCCACGGAAGTGGGCCGCATCGTCCCGATTTATGAAGCCATCGGCACTTTCGGGTCGCGTGCCATTCGCCGCGCGATTTACGCCACGCTCGATTTCCTCGATGCCAGCATGCCGGACATTTTGCCGGCTGAATTGCGCGCGCGTTTGTCGTATCCCACGCGCAGGCAAGCGCTAATACACACGCATTTTCCGCCTGCCGACGAATCCATCGATGCGCTCAACGCGTTTCGTTCTCCGGCACAGCAACGGTTGATCTTTGAAGAGTTTTTTCTGTATCAGTTGAGCCTGGCGCTGGATCGCAAGGCTACGCGCAAGGAAAATGCCATCGCGTTTCGTCTTCGCGAAGATAAAGTTCGCGAGGCTCTGAAGCGAATTTTGCCGTTTAAGCCCACCACTGCGCAAAAACGCGTGCTCGGTGAGATTGCCTGCGACCTTGAAAAATCTTCGCCTATGAATCGGCTGCTGCAGGGCGATGTAGGTAGTGGGAAAACTATCATTGCGCTGCAAGCCGCGGTGATCGCCATCGAAAATGGCACGCAGGCGGCGCTTATGGCGCCCACGGAAATTCTCGCCGTGCAGCATTACCTTGCGGCCAAAAGAATTCTGGCGCCTGCGGGATACCGCATCGAACTATTGATCAGCGGGCTGAAAGCTCGCGACAAAGCCGCGGTTCTTGAAAGCGTCAAGTCCGGCGACGCTAAACTGGTAATTGGCACGCACGCATTGATCGAAGATAACGTGGAGTTCGCGCGGCTCGGATTCGCCGCCATAGATGAACAGCACCGTTTCGGTGTGCTGCAACGAAAGCGTTTGATGGACAAAGCCGCCAAGCATGGCCACGCGCCGCACGTGCTGGTGCTCACCGCGACGCCCATCCCGCGAACGTTGTCGCTCACTCTCTATGGCGATCTGGATGTTTCTATCCTCGATGAATTGCCTCCTGGCCGCACGCCGATCGAAACGCGCATGACCACGCAACCGCATCTTCCCGGCGTTTGGGAATTTCTGCGCCGCGAGGTGCAATCCGGCCACCAGGGCTACATCGTTTATCCGGTAATCGAAGAATCGAAACTGGAGTTGAAGGCCGCCATCGAAGAATACGAGCGGTTGTCGCGGGAAGTTTTTCCCAAGCTGAAGCTGGGACTGCTGCATGGGCGACTTTCCAGCGAAGAAAAAGAAGACGTGATGCAGCGTTTTCGAAAAAATGAAATACATATATTGGTCGCCACTACGGTCGTTGAAGTCGGGGTGGATGTGCCCAACGCCACGGTCATGGTAGTTGAACACGCGGAAAGGTTTGGATTATCGCAGCTCCACCAGCTACGCGGGCGCATCGGGCGCGGCGCGGCGAAGTCTCATTGTATTTTGATGGCGCCGGGATACCTGACCGATGAAGCGCGCGCGCGCCTCGAAACGATGGTGCGCACCGCGAACGGTTTCGAAATCGCCGAGACCGACCTGGAGCTGCGTGGTCCCGGCGAATTTTTCGGCACGCGCCAGTCGGGCGATATGGGCTTTCACTTCGCCAATCCGCTACGCGACCGCGAACTTCTGGAATTGGCGCGCCGTGAAGCGTTCAAATTGGCGGACGATGCGGCGCAAACCAACGAATTGCGCACGGTTCTGCGTGCGCTGCCGGAACATTGGCAACGCCGGTATCATCTGGCGCGCATTGGCTGAGTTTTCGGAAATACAAAAAAGATATGCGCGTCATCGCTGGAATCTACCGCAGCCGTGTTCTGAAAAGCCTCAAAGGGCTGGCTCTGCGTCCAACCAGTGATCGTTTGCGCGAAACACTGTTTAACGTGCTTGGCACTGGAGTTGCAGGCGCCCGGTTTATCGATGTATTCGCCGGCACCGGCGCTGTCGGAATCGAAGCGGTCAGCCGCGGCGCCGAGCAGGTCGTCTTCATCGAGAATCACGCGCCCGGCGCCGCGCTCATCCGCAAAAATCTGGCTTCTCTGGAAGTGAAATCCGGCGCAACGGTAATATGTGCCGACGCGGTGCGCGGGCTCGAAACACTACATGCTCGCCTGAAGCCGAACGATCCGCGATACGACTACATATTCATCGATCCACCGTACGCGGCGACCACCGATTATTCCCGAGTGTTGCAATTTTTGGAGAATGCGAATCTTCTGGCGACACAGGGAATCGTAATTGCCGAACATCGCTACAACTTTGACTTGCCCGAAGCGATTGGAAGGCTGCGACGCGTCCGCGTGCTTCGTCAGGGTGATGCGGGATTAAGCTTCTTTCGTCCAGGCAGCTAGCGTGCAAATCGACTTGCAACGTCCGTGTAACCCTTGAAGCTATCTCCACATCTATGTTCACAAGATGCGCCCCGGCGATTTGAAAAATTGTTCCGGCCGGGATGAAATTACGTAGCACGCTATAATCATAAAATATGCCATTTGGCCGGGCCGGCAACTCACTTAGTCTCTTAACGCAGGAAGCTCCGCCAGTTGCGCCGCCGTCGGTGCAAAGCGGTCCCGACCTTCAATTGGACGTCCGCTGGGGAAGTTTTCGGCAAAGTTTCGGCAGCAGCGTGCGCGCTCTGGTGACCGGTCCCGTTGCGTCGAAGAAATTTCTGAATCAGGGGTTTTTTAGGGATTGCCGGATCGACGGCCGCATTCCACGCCGCGCGGTCGTTGCTGCCGCGCTCTGGCACATTGTTTTTCTGGCGATGCCGTGGCCACAGCTCCCGGCAAGTCCTCGTAACAATCCAGCATTCGAAAATTTCCAGTTGACGTGGTCAGGTCCCATAAATGATTTGCCGCCCCTGAAACTCTCCAGTCCAGCTACCGATACCGTGCCGAGCAGCGACAACGTTAAAGCTCCGGTTCGCGAAGGAGGCGATGCGTTCCATCCGCGCCAGCATATTTTCACGGATACTGCCCATCCCACGCACCCGCGCCAAACGTTAATTAATACTGTAGCCCCGGCAATTCCGCCGAAGATTCTTCCGCGTCTGCCGAATATCGTCCTGCTGCAGTCGGCGGCAGTTCCTGCGAAACCGCGCATGGAAATCACGGAGCAGGCACTCGCTCAGCTTCATCCGAACGAACGTCGCGTTACCAAGGTCGCGGCAGCGCCATTGCCGGATGTCCCCGATATGGAACGCGCTCCATCGGAAATTATGATGGAGGCTTCTTCCAACGCACCAGCGCGCCCGAAACTGGAATTAAATGCCGGTGCCGCGCCACGACTCGCAGCGAAGCGTGCTTCGGCGGGCGATGTAGTGCCCGCGCCGGAAGTGGGTCAGACACGCCAGTCGTCTTCGAACGAGAATGTGTCGACGCTGATTGCACTATCCGCGACACCGGGCCCGCCAGTGCCAATCGTTCCACCGCAGCAGGGAAATCTTGCGGCGCGCGTCTCTATTTCTCCTGAAGGCACGCAGAGAGGTTCACCACATAGCGACGCGATAGGTGCAGCGGACGCCCGGGTGGGATCCGCTGCAGGAGGGGGCGCGGGCAAAGATTCCACCACGGTGAGCATCAGCAGCGGAAACCCCGCGCCGAAAACCGTAATTTCCGGTTTGGGCGGGAATCCGCAGCCCAAAATAGATCCCTCGGCTGCACGCGGGCTCACTACCAAAATCGATCCACGCACACGAATTGAAGATATTCCGCAACGAACCGGGCCACCGAATTTCGCCGCCCTTCCTCCGGGCGCAAAACCTGAGCAGGTATTCGCATCGAAAAAAATTTACACCTTGTACGTCAACATGCCGAATCTGAACAGCGCGACCGGCAGCTGGGTATTGAATTTCTCAGAGCTGCGAGCGAAGTCCGGCCCGCAGGTGACTTCAGCGGATCTCGCCGGGCCTGTGCCGATCAAGAAGAACGATCCAAAGTATCCGCCTACATTAATCAACGAGCATGTGGAAGGCGAAGTTGTCTTGTATGCGGTGATTCGCGGCGACGGGTCGGTTGACAGCGTGGAACTGGTGCGCGGCATCGACGAACAACTGGATGCGAATGCGATGGAAGCGCTGAGTCAGTGGAAATTTCGCCCAGCGTCCAGGGACGGTACGCCTGTCGACCTCGAGGCCATCGTGCATATCCCGTTTCGCGCGCCGTCGAACGACCGCTAGCGCGGTTTGCGCCTGATCTTCAGGTAGTGATCACCGAAATAAGTTTGTCGATATCGCGCTCGGTATTGAAAACGTGCGGAGAAATCCGCAGGTTTCCTTCGCGCAGGCTGACGATTACATTTTCCGCGCGCAATCGTTCATACAGCGCGGCGGTTTTTTCGGGGGTTCGCGCCGCAAAGCAGGCATAAGGTCCGCGCCGCGATGCCTCCAGTGGGCTCGCGGGCACGCAGCGGTCTTTCGGCAACCGCTCAAACATCATTTCGATGAGCGCTCGGTTATGCGCCGCAACTGTTTCGGGCTTCATCTCAAGAACAAATTTCAGCGATACGTCCATGGCCGCCAAATTAAAATAACTGGCCGTTTCCGCCGAATCCCAGCGGCGTGCGCCGTTCGCCGGTTTTGGATGGCTGAACACCAGCGAGCCGAAATGATTTGCGCCTTCCGCTGCCGTCCAATAAAACGGACCGGGACGCAGGTTGGCCATGTGCTCGCTCTTCGCCCAGAAAAATCCTGTGCCATACGGGCTCAACAGCCACTTATAACCGGCGCACACCAGAAAATCCGCACCGAGTTCGGACACGTCGAGCGGAATTCCGCCGCAACATTGGCTGACGTCGAGCAGCAACAGCGTTCCCTGCGCGTGGCACGCCGTGGCGAGTCGCGCCGCATCCAGCATGGAACCGTCATCGAAGCGGACCAGACTCACAGACACCAGCCGCGTTCTGGGTGAAAGCTCCGCGATCAAATCCTCGGCCGTTATGAATCGCTCGCGAGGCGCGACAATTTTTAATTTCAAGCCCTCCCGCTCTTCCATCGGCCGCCAGGTCGTGTATTGCAGTGGAAACTCGCCTTTGGCGGTCACGATTTCGTCGCCGGGTTTCCACGAAAGACCGTAAGCTACGGCTGCCATGCCGGTGCTGGCGCCCGTGGTCAGCGCGATTTCGTCGGCATGCGCGCCAATTAACTGCGCGATGGACGCGCGAATGCTGTTTGGCACGTCAAAGTACGCTTCGTCCGGCACGCGTTGCGGAAACTTTTTCCATTCGATCGCGGCTTGCGCGGCGCGTACGGAGACTTTCGGCATCGGTGCATTGCCGGCCGTGTTCAGATAGGTCGTCTCTTCAAACTCAAACCATTGCTCGCGCCAATTGGTATGAACAGGAGCCGTTGTGGCCATGGTTCCTCCTTTTTAACCGATATGACAGATTGCGAGCGCACCGGCGTCAGTACAACAACCAATTTGGGAACCGTCACACGACAGCTTGGCATCGCGATAACTCGCGTTAAGAAATCTAGAAGTGGGCGCGAAGCTCGCGAAATGCAGGCAGGATCACCAGTTTTCCTGCGCCGGCGAGTACCGGCTCGTGCTCCAGTTGCCAGGTGTCCTGATGCGGGATGTACACGGCATTTAATCCGATTTTCATCGCGGGATTGATATCGCTTCGCGGACTGTTGCCGATCATCCACCCTTGTGATTTTACAATTTTATGTTTATGCACCAGCGTGCCGTACGTTTCGTGATCTTTCTCCGGCACAATCTCGATGAATTCAAAAAATCCCTGTAAGCCGGACCGCTCAACCTTGGCTGCCTGCTCCGCCGGCTCGCCCTTGGTAAACAAAATCAAACGATGCCGCTCTGTAAGATAAGCCAGCGTCTCCGGAACACCATCCAAAATTTTCGGTGGTGTACGTTCCAGCTCCAGAACGCGTTCCTTGATTTGCGCAATAATTTCGCGCTTGGCCATTTGCTCGGCAAGCTTCAGGTAGGTCTCTTCCAACGAGCGGCCGAAGCATCGCACGCCATATCCGTACTGGCGAATATTGGTTTTCTCGGTTTCGTTGAGAATGTGGCGGATGTACGCGCGAGTGTAACCGCAAGATTCCACCATGCTGATGAAATCCTCGATCAGCTTCTCGAAGAAGACGTTATTTTCCCAGAGGGTATCGTCGGCATCGATCAGAAGTGTGTGGCGTCGCATTAGTATCTGGTCTTGTCCCTATGCGTTCAAACAGCTTTGCGCTCGCCACGCGCCAGCTTCTCCAGCACGCTACGCGCAGTTTTCTGCAGCTCGCCGAAACGCGTCAGATACTCCTGAAATTCCTGGTTCAGCGCTTGCGCCTCGATGGGGCCAAGTTTTGTGCGCAGAATCATGTCGCGCAGCTTCACCGGGTGAGGCAGCAGAGCTTCTTCCTGCAATTCTTCCAGAGCGATTTTAGCGTCGTAGTGGTACATGGGAATTTCCCCCAACCAACCGATGAAATCATTGTACTCGCGTATTTGGAGATATCGGGGCAGAACTGCGGAAGATCAATAAGCCTGGAATGAGGAATTACGCTGCCGCTGCCGAAGAGATGAATTCATAGCGTTCGATGCGAGCCGCGATGCCCATATTGCCACTCGCGGAGGGTTCCACGCGCACCACCTCGCCGTGGCATCGGATTTTTACATTTCCTGAGTTGGTGACGTTTTCTGGAAGCGT
Organism: uncultured bacterium; assembly: GCA_964194235.1. GTDB lineage: Bacteria > Acidobacteriota > Terriglobia > Acidiferrales > UBA7541 > Acidiferrum. The sequence goes on from CAXMLS010000066.1 coordinate 7,360, forward strand.
AATAACGAACGCGATCTGCTTTCCTGCTTCAAACTTATCGGCTGCAAAAAAATATAGCCCCCGGTAGCTGACATCCCGCATCTGTACCGGCACTTCTTGGCCCTGAATTTCCGCCGCAAGAACACAAACCGGAAGACTCATGGTAAATCGGCGAGCTTCCCTTCGGTCCGCTCCGAAATCCATAGGCCCCCTCAGGCTGGCAGCGATTCAGGGGGAACGCTAACATTGGCACTCCGAAACTGCAACGCGAAAAACAGTACGTCAAGTCTCCAGTCGAGTATGTGCCAAATTGAACACCGAATCCCGACCCATTGCCCATCGCAATGGGTTTGGCATCAGACACGAACTGCCCGCCACGATGCACCAAGTGACAATCACTCTCGATTACGCTCTAATTTATTTGTCGCCATAAAGCACAATGACTCCATCGCACGATTCGCGAAGCTTCTTTCTCTCCGGACCAGCCGGCCGGCTCGAGGCCATTCTTTGGACGCCGGTCGCAACCACCCCGCCACCACTTGCTGCTGTGGTGTGTCATCCGCATCCGCTGTTCGGTGGCACCATGCACAATAAAGTGGTGTATCAGGCGGCCAAATCTCTCGATGCTCTGGGTATCCCGGTGCTGCGATTTAATTTTCGCGGCGCCGGTCTAAGCGCTGGCGCACATGATCGCGGCCGTGGTGAACAGGACGATGTCCGCACAGCTTTGCTGTTTCTCATTGCGGAATTTCCCGGCACACCGCTCTTGCTGGCGGGATTCAGTTTTGGCTCGATGGTTGGACTTCGGGTCGGGTGCGAGACCCCGGAAGTAGCGAGCCTGATTGGGCTTGGTATCCCAGTCAACAATTCCGACATGTCGTTTTTGTCGGACTGTGAAAAACCCAAGCTTTTCGTGCACGGCAGTGACGATGAGCACGGCGCAGTGGAAAAAGTAAAAAAGCTGGTCGCTGCATTGCCCGGCTTAAATCACCTGGTGGTGGTCGCGGGCGTCGATCACTTTTTTGCCGGCAAGCTCAACGAAGTGAATCAGGCTATCACCGGCTGGCTCACGCGGCAGTATCCCGATCTAAAAAATAGCGCAGTGCATAAATAAAAGTTCCGCTGCGACATGCAGGAACACAGGACGCGTCAAACTCGGTTAAGCGCGTTTAAGCGCGTTCTCCGCGCGAGAAAAGTTTGCTGAACTGGTCCACCGTGGCCGTTGGCTCGCCGACAAGTCTAGTGTTCGCCCGTGCGTGCTCCGCTCGCGCCATTCCCACCAAAGCGGTGGTAATGCCAGGCGAGGATCGCACAAATTGCAAGGCTCTCTCCGCATCGTTTTGCAATCCCAATGCCTCGGAGACGAATGCCGGCAGATTGCTGGCCACTTGCCCTTGCAGCAGAGACGCGCTGGCGATCAACGTAATGTCCAGTTCATCGGCCGCCTCCATCACCGTTCTTACCCGCCCCGCGACGGTTTGATTTCCCAGCGTTAGCGCTTCCGTCATTCCAAGGTTGAACGGCAGTTGCACAAACCGGAAACGGTGACGGCCTCCGGCAATTTCCTGCGCAATCTGGACCAGTTCCGCGAGTTGCATGGAATCCTGCGCGCGCGCTTCCTGACGAAACGCGTTCCACGTGGCAACGCCGTAATATTGAATTTCCCCCGCCACCACCGCGGCTTCGAGGAAAGTGAAAGCCTCTCTGATGCGCTCCAGAAAATCCGTTTTCGGTATTTCCGAAAGCTGCGCTTCCGGATTATGCAGGTAAAACACGTCCACGCAGTCCACGCGCAGATTCCGCAGGCTGCGGCCCAGCTGATTTTTCAAGAAGCGCGGTGTCATGCAGTGACTTCCCGCCACGATATCTTTCGGACTCAGTATTCCCGGCTGGATATATTCGCGAAAAAAATATTCGTTGGGGTCGCTCGGCATTTCGGCGTCCGGCGTCAGGTAGCCGGCTTTCGTGCATAAAACAAGTTCGTCGCGCGCGATGCCTTTGGCTTGCAATGTTTCCAGGGCCGCGCCGATACTGCGTTCGCTGCGCTGAAAACGGTAATTGATGGCCGCATCGATTACGTTGATGCCGTTCTGCGCTGCTTCGACGATCGCAGCCGTGTAGCCCTGGTCGGTTTTCTCGTCAGGGTTTCCCAGATACGTTCCCACGCCGAGCGAAGAAACCGTCAACCGCTGCGCTTCGCGGAAGTGGCCGTCGCCAGCTTTGGGAAACTTCGCTGCGTACCGGCGCGTTGATTCAGGCGTGGCAGAGGTGGTCATAATTAAGCAATCCATTCTTCGTGTGTTCGGTGCAATGACGGCGAAGTATAACAGGCTCTCCTTTTATCTCTGGTGTTTCAACTTGCCGGCGGCTGCGGCGGTGCAAGCAACCGCGAACAAGCTCGAATAATTCTGCGGTAGGGCCAGCCTTTTTTCTCATGAAAGAAAATTTCCCCGGCTCGTGGGTTGCTGTAATACCACCGCGCGACCAGCCATAAATGTTCGCTGAGTTCGCCCCTGGATGGCGGTGGCAAGGCCGTTTGCGAAACGCTCACCGCGCCGCCGGTTCCGTCGTGTGAGCTTTCGTCATCACCGGTGCGATGCGGATCCGCGGAATCCGCTTCGGCAGTCGCCGGCGCCGGCACCGTCGATAAGCTTATCTGCGGTTCGAGATAGTCCCGGAATATCTGCTCTGCCGAACGAGGCTGGCTGGCAATTTCGCCAAACGGCAGAAAGAACGGCTCGCAAAGTTTTCCAGCCTGCACGCGATAGGCAGCGATGACTTGTTCATCGGCGCCGCGCTGCAGAATGACGGCGTCCAAAGTCTGAACCTGCCGCGCGAGATCGGAACGGCCGCGCAAAACTTCGTCCAGTTTTTCAACTTTTTTGTGCAACGCTGCCGCGCGCTCGAAATCCAGGTCTTCACTGGCCCGCTCACGCTCCGCTTCGAACGCGGCCCGGAGCGAATCTCCGCTGGATCCCAGAAACTGCACGAACCGCTGCACCTCAGCGTCATATTCTTCTTTCGAACACCCCGCGAAGCACGGCGCCAGGCACATTTTCATTTCTGAATACAGGCAGCCGGGAAACGAGGGATCGCGCCGAATTTTGATCTGGCAGCGTCGCACTTTGAAAAAATCCAAAGCTTTCTCCGCAAACGCCGTCGCCGCCCGCCGCGAAGGAAATGGGCCGTAATAGATTCCCGCCGTTGGAACACCAGCGCCATCGACCGAAATGTGCCGGGTTACGTAACAGCGGGGATATGGATTTCGCATGCTGACCTTCAACACTGCCGGAGGCCGCATGCGCAAAAGATCGCGATATCGTTGTGGGAAAATGTGTTTCGCGTGCTGGTAGTAGGTGAGCGTTTGTTCGAACGTCGAGCCGGCGCGCCGGTATCGCACCGCTTTTGCGGAATCCCGCAGATTCAGCCGCTTGCTCGTGGGATCGGGCGGGCCCAGCAAGCGCTGCAGTCTTCTTCGCAGATCTTGCGTGCGAATCAGCAACGGCTCCGCGTTTACTTCGTTCAGCTCCACGAGGCAAACCGCAGGCTGCGGCGGCAGCGCGGCAAAAAACTCCTCATCGCTCGCGGAAACAAATTCCAGGAAAGAATCAAGCTGCAACACGCGGTCAGAATACTACCTGTCTCTTATACACATC
>CAXMLS010000067.1:0-4763 GCA_964194235.1 uncultured bacterium
CCCGCCTGAAGCCCGAGACCCTGACGCGCAGCATGGAAGAATTTTCCAAACCGCAATATGCCGTGGACGTTTTGAAAGTGGGTGTACCGGTAAATATGGATTTTGTTTCTGCTCCCGGCCGAAACAACGGTGATGTCGTGTATACGCGCGACGAGGCTAAGAAGCATTTTCGCCGCGCTTCCGTGGCGGCGGGAAAACCCTTCATCTATCTCTCGGAAGGGGTGAGCAACCAACTTTTTGGTGACGCCCTGGAGTTGGCGGCTGAGGCAGATTCAAATTTTTCAGGGGTTTTATGCGGAAGAGCTACATGGAAAGATGGTGTTTCGATTTTTGCCACCAGCGGTCCTGACGCGCTGGAAGATTGGCTGTCGACGGAAGGTGTAAGAAACATCCAACGGGTAAATGTTCGCCTAGAACAAGCGAAGCCATGGTTCCGATTTTATGCATCAACTGCCGATAAGGCTCTTTCGAGTTAGCGCGGATGTTGAATAGTCCATTGAATGCACTCTGGTGCGTCAGCGCTAACCCGGCTATCGATAAACGAGTGTACGTATCCGCGTTAACGCCCGGGCGCGTCAATCGAGCAACCGCGGTGCGGGCCATGCCGGGAGGAAAAGCCGCACACGTAGCCATGGTTTTGCGAATTTTGGGCACGGACCCGCTGTGGTTGGGATTTTCTGGCGGCAATAGCGGGGAACAACTAGTGAGCGGATTACGAGCGCTTGGGATACGCGTCCATCACGTTACCGCGGACCAGGACACGCGTGTGAATCTTGAGATTATCGACGAGCAGGGCTGCGTGACTGAATTGCTTGAACTTGGTAGCGCGCTCACCGACGAAAATTGGCGAGAATTTTATCGCGCGTATGAAGCGTTGCTCTCTGAGGAAAAAAGCAGTGGTTTGGTGATTGCGTCTGGGAGCCTGCCACCTGGCACCGATCCAGATATTTATAGAAGACTGACCGAATTAGCGCATCAGTATGGTCACAAAATGTTTCTCGACACGAGCGGAGAACCGCTTCGACGAGCACTAGCTTTCAGGCCGGACTTCATAAAACCCAATCGCGAAGAAGCGGAATGGATTACCGGCGGAACGATTGGCGATCTCCACGGAGCCATGGACTTAGCGGAGCGATTAATACAGCTTGGTGCTCGAAGTGTAGTAGTCAGTCTCGGCCACGAGGGTTTGCTTTGGCATCTTGGTGCAGGGCAGGAGGTGTATCACGCGCAGCCGGTCAGGGTAAAAGTGCGCTCCACCGTGGGGTGCGGCGACGCCACTGTGGCGGCGTTCGCTTATGCGGTGTCGGCAGGACTGAGGGTAGAAGAAACTTTGTCTTTAGCCGCCGCTTGTGGCGCAGCGAACTGTCTGGCGGACTCTCCCGGTGGTATACGCGAACGGGACGTTCGCAATTTGCAGATGCAAGTTCAGATCGAAAAATTGTCGTAGCAAAATTCGTAGAAAGTTGCGGGCGACTGTGATCGAGTGAAGGCAAGACAGCACTGAGATTGCATTGCCTCATTTTATGAGGTTTGTTGACACTAACATTAAAAAAAGGCGCTGGTCGAAATTGCGAAACGAGAGTTTGCGCACACCCAACCGATCGAGGATAACGAAGCATGCCAATGGCGAAGATAAGACCCCAAGATTCAGCAACGCTGCAAGAGATTTTGTCTCAACCACTGGCGTGGAAAGACTCGTTGCGGAATCTGGAAACGAACGCCGCCCTGGAATCCGTTCTCGCCAGCTTCGATTTGAAAAGTGAATTGCTTTTTATCGGCTGCGGGACCAGTTTCTACCTGGCCGAAGCAGCTGCTGCGTCTTGGACCACACTTACCGGCCAAACCGCCCGAGCTCTTCCTGCGTCGGAACTTCTGTTATTTCCGGCTCTCAGCTTGCCGCACAAGGGGCAAACGCAAGCCGTGATCATTTCGCGATCTGGAAGCACATCGGAGGCCGTGCGCGCCGCCATTTTTCTCGCCCGCGAGGCACGAATTCCAACAGTTGGGTTGACCTGCTCATCGAATTCTCCATTGGCGTCAGAGTGTGACCTGACCATACAACTCACATCCGCGGACGAAAAGAGCACAGTCATGACCCGTTCGTTTACCTCAATGCTTCTCGTGATGCAATATTTGGCGGGGCGCAAGGCGGGCGACAAGCAATTATGCGATTCGTTAGAGCACATGCCGAATAATTTCTCCGCGTTACTTCAAGTTTTTTCTGAACGGATTGATGTCTTTCTGGAAAATCGCAATTTTGCAGATTACGTTTTTATGGGACAGGGGCCTTTCCAGGGAATCGCGCGCGAGGCATCTTTGAAAGTTACGGAGATGTCTTGCTCATTCAGCCAGGCCTATCACACGCTGGAGTTTCGCCACGGCCCCAAGGCCATCGTCAGCCCCGAAACCTGTCTAACCTTTTTTATCAGTGAGAGCGGACGGGAATCGGAATCTGAAGTCCTCGTTGAAATGAAAGACCTGGGCGCCGCAGTAATAGCAGTCTGCAATCGCGCAAACGAAACAATTCGTTCGTCCAGCGATATGGTAGTCGAATTGGGTCTGGACGGGACGGAGATCGTGACTCTGGCTCCGGCTGTCGTCCCTGCGCAATTATTGGGATTCTATGCAGGCATCAAAAAGGGACTGAATCCTGATAGCCCGAAAAATCTAAGCCGCGTGGTGCTTCTCGATTGACCGTCAAGGAGCATGCACGTGTCTAAGTTCGACGTTGCCGTGGTCGGTGAACTGAACCTCGACATCATTTTGTCGGGACTTCCACAAGAGTTCCAACCGGATCGCGAACACCTCGCGGAAGATCTGGAGGTTACATTAGGCAGCTCGTCTGCAATCTTCGCTCACAACCTCGCTTGTTTAGGTAATAAGGTTACCTTCAGCTCCGCGATCGGGAACGATTCATTTGGCGAAATATGCCTTGAGCGACTTTCAGAAAGTGGTGTGGATATCTCCAAGGTTCGTCGCTTTATGGGTAGACAAACCGGTTTGTCGGTGCTTCTGCCCAGAGGACCTCAGCGCTACATACTTACGTATCCCGGAACTATGTCTGAGATGCGTTTTGAAGACCTGGATTTGGATGTTATCCGCAGCGCCAGGCATTTTCATTTATCATCGTATTTTCTGCAACGTGCGCTGCGGCCGCGGATGGTTGAGCTCTTCAGATACCTGAAAGAGGCAGGACTCACGACGTCTCTGGATACGAATGACGATCCGGCGGAGCAGTGGGGCGCAGACCTGCTTTCCGTTTTTGAATATGTCGATGTTTTGCTCCCTAATGAGCACGAAGCCTGCAAGATTTCCAAAACACAAGACGTTCACAGCGCTGCGAAAGTTTTGTCGAAACTGGTGCCACTGGTGGTGATCAAGCGTGGTTCAGACGGTGCGATAGCCCAATACGGGAGCGAGATATTTTCAGCTTCCGCGCAAGCTGGATCGTTCGTCGACGCCGTGGGTGCTGGCGACAGTTTTGATGCCGGATTTATTCATGAATTCATTCGCGGCGGTAAAATCGAGAACTGCCTCAGATTTGGGAACATTGCCGGCGCGCTCTCGGTCACACGCGCTGGTGGAACCGAAGCGTTTCGCGAGAAAGCACATCGACAAGACTTTTTAAAAAAATACAATGTCAAAGCTTAGTAAATAAGTCAGCATCGTTTTTAGAGAAACAGTGGGCCGGGTGCGTATCATACAAGCGTTACTTCGATGCCCGCTTTCTTTAAAGCCCGCAAATCGGATTTAGAAACACCGCGGTTAGTGATCACTTCTTGAAAACCGGAGAGAGGCAATATATGCGAAAGGCTTCGACGTCCGAATTTGCTCGAATCGCAAACAACCACCGTCCGTTTGGCCGCTTCGGACATCACACGGTTAACTTTCGCCTCCGGTAAATTAGGGGTACTGAGGCCGTACGTCACGTCAATTCCATCAACTCCCAAAAACAAGATGTCGGCGTTCAAATGGCGCAACACATCTTCAGCTATCGAACCTACGAGCGAGAACGAATTTTTCCGTAACATGCCACCCGTTAAGATAACTTCAATAGTAGTACCTGCCAATTCCACGGCAATGTTGACGGCGTTAGTTACGACGGTAAGTTGCCGGAAATTGCGAAGAGCGCGTGCGATGGCGGTGGTGGTAGTGCCCGAATCAAGAATAATAACCTGCCCCTCTTTCACCTTACTTATTGCAGCAGCGGCGATATGAAGCTTTTCCTTGCTATATAGCTTCTCCTTTTCCCTGAGAGTTAGATCCTTAAAGGCCCCATCCCTCGCAGGTAACGCGCCTCCATGCGCGCGATCTATCAATCCTCGTGCGTACAACGCGTCCAGATCTTTTCGAATGGTGACTTGCGACGCTTCGAACTGCTGTGCCAAATCGCTCACTACTACACGGCCGACTCGATTTAAAACGTCTAAAATGGCTCTGCGCCGCTCTTCGTTCAGCATTTTGCTCCCGGAAAAGAACTCTATAGCTCCAAATTGCTGTGTGGCAAATCGTATTGCCTAGTGTGTTTCAGCCGCAATCCTTGGGGGTTGAGATCATTTTTGTGTGCAACGCAACAATCTAATCACTCTGCAGCAGGGACATGAGGAACCGTCTCAGCGGATCGGTGTGATCTTATCAATTCTGCAACGTCTTCGTACTGGTCGGTAGCCAGGAAATCTACACCGGCGTCGATTGCGGCGGTCCAGCGCAATAAAACTTTCTCTTTTGAGCCGAAGTTATAATCCTTATCCCAACCGTTTTTT
>CAXMLS010000068.1:0-11340 GCA_964194235.1 uncultured bacterium
ATGTGTATAAGAGACAGGTTCTGGTTCGTTCTCAGGTGATCGGATTCAAGAAAATCAAGTTTTTCACCAACGAAAATATAGGCGCGGGAAGCCTCGAGTTACCCGAAAATGAAATGCACACCACCTCGTACTGGATCACACTGGAGCGGGCGATGCTGGGGTCCCTGCCGTTTTCAATCAGTGAACGGCAAAGCGGGATGTTTGGGCTGCTGCACGCGCTTGCGTCCGTCGCCACGTTGCTGCTCATGTGCGATCGCCGGGACCTGGGTACGGCCATCGGCGAGCGCCCGCCCGCTCCCAATGCGCAAGACACGGGAATGGACGCGGTGCAACTTCGGCACAACGTTTCCGCGGATGCGAAGGAATTCTTTGAGCCCAACTTGTATCTATATGACGCGTATCCGGGCGGCATTGGTTTTTCCGAACCGCTCTATCGCGCGCATGAGCTTTTGATGCAACGCACACGTGAGCTGATCTTGGCGTGTGAGTGTACCGCGGGATGCCCTTCGTGCGTGGGTCCTGCGGGCGATCTGGTGCCGCGAGCCAAGGAAGCGGCTCTGGCGATTCTGTTCCAGTTAGACGATTCGAGTGGAAACATTGACGTGAGCAGCAGCAATGAGAGGAATGACAACTATGGTGTGGTTGGTGGCGACAATTAAATGCTCGCCTCCGACGACAAATTTTCGCGATTAGCCGCGCTTAAACCTGCGCGTTCATCGCCGATCCACCCTGCAACGCTGCGCGAACCCAGCGAAGAAGACACGCTGGTGCGAATGCTCGGGGCCGGGGTATCGAGAAATCGCTTCGGCGAACATCTCGCGGTGCGAAACTGGTTTTCCACTCCGGAATTTGTGACGCCAGAAGCGGCATGTTTAAAACTTCTTTCACAAAATCGCGATCAAGCAGTTGCGCGACGAACCTGCGCCGCACTCAGCGATCCGGAAAAATGGCTCTTTCTAGATACCGAGACCACCGGGCTCGCGGGCGGGACGGGAACGTACGCTTTTTTGATAGGACTCGCGTGGTGGGATGCAGGAGGGTTGCAGGTCGAGCAGCTATTCATGCGCGATTTTGCTGAGGAACCTTCGGTTCTTTGCGAACTCGCCGCCCGGCTGGCCGAGCGCCCCGTACTGGTGACGTTCAATGGGAAAACCTTCGACTGGCCGCTACTGGAAAATCGTTTCACTATGACGCGTTCCATCCCCGTGCCGCGCCTGGCTGCACATCTAGATTTGTTGCATCCGGCGCGGGCGCTCTGGAAATTTCGCCTCGGTTCGGTACGATTGGCGGATCTGGAGCGGCAGGTTTTGAATCCGACGCTGCTAGGCTGGTGCAGGGACGGCGACGTCTCGTCGAAGTTTATACCGCAGTTTTATTTCGATTATCTTCGCGGCGGACCGCCAGAACCTTTAACCGGCGTGGCGCGGCACAATCAAATGGACCTGCGGGGATTGGCAGCGCTTTTCGGAAAAATAAACGAGGCGCTGGCGTCGGAATCCGATTCCCGCGAGGCGATACATAGCCTGGATTTGTTTGGACTTTCGAAATTTCTGCATCGTCGGGGCGATCGTGATCGTGCTCACGTGGCCTGTGCTCAAGCGGTGGATCTCGGCTTGCCTGCGGAGTTTCATACGCAAGCCCAAAGCGAGCTTGCACTGATGGCCAAACGCAAAGGCGATCATGGTCACGCTGCAGAGATCTGGCATGCGCTGGTTGACGATTCGCAGGATAGCTTGCACGCGTGCGAACAGCTGGCGATTTATTACGAGAAACGCGTGAAGGATTATCAGAAAGCTCTGGAATTTGCGCGGCGGGCGCACGTTATTTGTCGTTCGCGCGGGGGCCATGCGAGCATATTCACGCAAAGCCAATACGCTCGACGTGAAGACGCTTCAATAAGGAGAATAAATAGGCTGGAACGACGACTGAGGAAACGTAACGGCGGACTGCTGGAGTTGGCTGCCACTGCTGCTGCGCGCGACTGAATCGCTCGGGTCGATTCGCCGCATGGTCGTTTTTGCGGCCGGTTTGGCGGGGTCAATAGACGCGACAGGAGCGGCGGTCCACCCAATGGACTTATTCACACCATCAAAGATTGCGCGGCTCACTCCTTCGACGCTGAGGCATTCAACCCCAAGGCAACGCAGATAAACGCCGCCTTCCGTGGAATCGAAGGAGAAGAAATTTGGCCTCCGGAAAAGATTGGTACGTTGTTGGTATTTTTTCTCAAGGGCTTCGGAATATTGTCCGAAGTAGCGCGCGGCCTGAACTTCATTCTCGAGTCGCAGCCTGCTGATCAGCGCCAGGCGTTTGGTGCTTTTTTGTTCAAACACCATATAGCGATCGCCATCCCAACCGGCCGCCAGAGGTTTCGCGCGCTCCTCGCCGAGAAATTGTTTCAGCACTTCTTTCCAGCCGAACTCCCCCATGATGTTTTCTTCCAATTTGGTCCATTCCGGTCCCAGCAGTTTCTCGACTTCCGAAAGGTTGACGATGGAAGGCAATTTACCGGAGCGGTAGAGCGCCGGGTGCATGATTTGCTGGGTGGAAACGGGTGGTTTAGAAAAAACGATGGGAAGCCCGTTCCAGCCGGAGGATTTCAAAAGCTCAGCGGAAAATGTCAGGCCGCCGAAATACGGAAACACCAACGCATCCTTTAAAAAGGGCGGCGCTTTTTGCAGGGATGGCGTGCTGCCCATGTCGCCCACCAGCACGGACGGATCGATATCCGGAAGATCTTTCAGCGACCGGCCGGTTTCCGCGAGGAGATAGTCGATCATCGCGGCCATGGCGCTGCCCTCAAGCACGGCCTCCCTCGCGAGTTCGGCGTCGTCGTTGGGACGGGCGGACTTCACCCATGCTTCGATTTGAAAATGCTGATCCTCCAACGCGTGGGTCAACTCATGAGCCATGACCATGCGTTGATCCGCCGCAGGAATCCAGTCAGCGATGTAGAACTCGTGGGCTTTGGGATCGTACAGACCGGCGATTTGCTCGGTTAGCAGATCGACCATAAAGGAGTCAAGGTTGAAGCCCTTAGGCAGTAATCCAAAGGCTTCGGCACTGCGCGAGGAGGCGTACCGTTCAGCGGGTTGTTTGTCTTCGTTCATCTCGCGTATCACGTAGGCGCGAATCTCTTCACGCGAGCGGAGGGTCTTTTTAAGTGGAGTCCGGAGCTTTAGTCCTGTAATTTCGCTCATTTGCGCCACGACTTCATCGGCAGCGGCATTGAAATCGGCGTTGGCGTTTGATTTGGAATTATCCGGCGGCGCAACAGATGGAGTTTTTTGCGCAGAGGTAATGCCGGACGTCAGAACAAGAATTGCGGCCAGCAATACTAGCGGGCGAAGACGGATGCGCGACATTTGCAATGCCATGTAATAGCAGAATATCAGATTCGAAGAGTACCTCGCCTCGACTCACGTTTGGGTTACACGTCACGCTGGGTGCATGCAGAAATTGCTAAGAATGTTGCGCCAAAGAAAATACCCGAAATTAAACCATCGGAGCCGTGTGCAAGTTACCTTGTTCTGAATCCTTAACAAAATGGTAATTATGGTGTACTCTTCGACTTCGCATTTAACTCCGCCGCACGCGAGGAAAGAATGTTACCTGGTCTTCGTCTGCGGCAAGTTCGCGAGCGCTTAGGGTTGACGTATCGCGATGTGGAGCGTTCCAGTTACGAAATTGCGGCGCGGCGTGGCCGTCCGGAATATATCCTACACATCAGCCGGTTGGCTGATATCGAAAATCATAACGTGTTGCCGGGACTGCATAAACTGTACGCCCTGGCGGTTGTTTATCACCTAAATCCGGTGGACATTTTTCGTTGGTTTGAAATCCCGCTTGATGAATTCTTCTCGGATGGGGCGCTGTTTCCTGCACCGCAAACTCACCTTGGCGCCGCTCCGGCATCCTTGCCGGTCCCGCTGCGATTTGATCCGGCATTTGATCCGAAGCGCACAGAGTATCTTTCCCGAATGGTGGAACGGTGGGGTAACTTCGAAGGTACCCTGCTGAATGGGAGCCACCAGCATCGTTATGGGTATATTGGATTGAACGATCAGCGGATGGTACCGCTGCTGCGGCCCGGAAGCGTTGTCATGATCGATGCGTCGATCCATCGCATCGAGGAGATTGACTGGTCGACGGAATATGATCGTCCGATGTACTTCGTGGAAGTGCATGAGGGATATCGGTGTGGATGGTTTCAACAGGACGGCGGGCGGCTGGTTATGCAGCCACATCCACTTTCGCGGTGCTTGCCGGAATGGTGGAACATGCCGGACGAGGCGGAAATTGTCGGGCGCGTGGTGGGAATCGTTACACGGTTGAATGAGCCCTGGCACACTCTGCCTGCAGTATTTCCAGGAGCGCGCGCAGATTCGAACAGAAAAGCTCCTTAAGGTAGTCCGGCGATTGTTCTGGCAGAAGGACGCGATAGGCTTCCATGCGTTGCCAGTTGGCCACCGCCGTGCAATAGCCCCCCTGCATAGCCGCGAGACAAGACCGTAGATCCCCTTCCTGGTGCTCCAGCGGAGTCTCCAGAATTTTCTCGAATATTTGTTCGTGACATAGTTCCAAAGCCTGCTGTACGGCGGGGTCCGTATAGGCGGCAGCAAGCCCGGCGTGCTCGTATCGGCCGCTGGATAAATCCCGCAGCGATGCCAGGTAGGTCAAACGCGCAAAAGCTCCCGGAATACTCGCGAGCGTAGTCATCGTGAGGTCCTGGATGATGCGGCGATTCTGCTGCAGTTGGGTGAGTGGCTTCATAGCAAATTGCTTTTGTTCCGAAGACGGAACTTTTTGAACCTCAACACTGCGGCTCCACTGTTTTTCTCCATGTTAGGGCTCAGGAGGGTCCAACATGAACAGAAAAACAGCGTTTATTACGGCAATTTTGTCGATCGTCGGGTTGATGGTAACGCCGGTAATACGGTCCGTCAATCAACCGAAGGTGCAACACCTTGCCGATGGAAGCCCGTTGCCTGCACCAACACCGAAACCGCCCGCGACCACAGTATTGGTTGCTGACGGAAGTCCCTTGCCGGCGCCGACGCCCAAACCTCCGCTAGGCAACGTTTAAGGATGCACGAAGGGGTCCGCGATACATGCGTCTACGCGGACCCTGCTCGTGCTAAATTCCGTTAAACTTGAAAGGTTTTGTTTCGACCGCCTCCCCAAGCTAATTGGCTTACTGCGCCAAGGGTTTACCGTCAAGTAACATAGTGCTAGTATCCCTTCCAGTGAAAACTCTGGGCGCAGTTCAGTATCTGTGGGCGCTGTCTGTCGCAGCTCAAGTGGCTGTATGCGTAATTTTGGTCACTCGGGGATACTACCGTCCGCTCACGGTGTTCACCGCATATGCTTTTCTCAATCTGTGTCAGGCTGCATTTCTTTATTTGATCTACAAACATTACGGCTTCCACTCGGACGCTGCCTTCACTTACGCATGGTGGTCACAAGCGTTTACTCTTGTGGCGCGCGTACTGGCAACGACGGAAGTTTTGCGGCTGGTGCTAATTCCCTATCGCGGAATCTGGGGGTTGGCGTGGCGAGTTCTAGGCGTAACATCCGGTGTGACCCTTGTTTTTGTGATCGCGGCATCGCGCGGAAATCTGGACTGGGGACTTATGGAAGCGGATCGCGGGTACCACCTGATCTTCGCCATCGCTATTGTCGCCTGCCTAGCGTTGATTCGCTATTATTACGTTCCCGTCGATCGTACATATAAGGCAATACTTGCCGGCTTTTGTTTCTACTCGTGCGTGACAATATTGAGTAATACTGCGCTGCAAGGTGTTCTTTATAAGCGCTACGAAAATTTCGCTACTATTTGGCAAGTGGTTGAACTGATCGCGTACCTGATCGTGCAGTTCATCTGGATGAGAGCGTTAGCTCGACCATTGCCGGCGAAACACGCGCAGCGGCCGGTTTTGCCGGCGTCCGTTTACCAGCGAATTTCCCCAGAGATTCATTACCAATTGCAGGCGATGAACAAGCAGTTGATGCATTTCTGGAAATTAGAGGAACCAGGGTCTTGAGTAATTCTCTACTAGCCTTTGGAATCATCGGCATCCTGCTGCTGCTGACGTTGGTGTGGTTGTCTGTTTCCAAGGTTGGCGGCAAGGTTCAGGCCCGCGCCGCTTCAGACCTTCCGCCGGGACGCGACTGGCAGCACATTTCTTACCTGCCACAAATCCAACAGGCGCTCGCGGAAACGGACTTCAAGTATTTGTCCGACGTCGCGCCGCGCAGGCTCGTCAGCGAAGTGCGGAAGGACCGCCAGCACATCGCAATTGCGTATCTGTCAGCTTTACGAGAGGAGTTTATAAGACTTCTGGATTTTGCGCGTATCGTCGCGGCAATGTCTCCCGAGGTCGCGGTGGCTCAGGAGCTTCGGGGGGCGCGCCTACACTTCACGTTTACCTGCAGATATTATTTGATCTATCTTCGCCTGAAAACTGGCTTTGCCCCATTTGATGCGCTCAGCGCTTTAAGCAATTCGCTAAGCTCACTGAACATCCGCATGGAAACGGCTATGCGCGAAGTTGGTGAGCGCGCCGCGATGTCCGGGCTGGCATCATCTTTCGACGGCGGCGGGTTGGACACGCACTGACACCAATGCGTCGACGGCATCTAAAAGTTGGGCAGCAACGATGGGTTTCTTCAGCAGTGCGGAATCTTTGGTGAGGCTTGGCTCGGTAGCGTCACTCGATGAACTCGACGCACTGGTTCTAATCAAAAACTGGGATAGTGCAGGGCGGTAATCGATCAACCAATCCAAGATAGTTTTCGACGATCCCGCGTCGCGCATATTTATATCCGTTACGATTGCGTCGAACTGATATTTGTCGATCATTGCGCGAACTTCTTTGACGTTACGAGCGCTGTGAACCTGATATCCTTGGGCACTCAGAATTTCCTCGAGCGCATGCAACACTTCATCGTCCGGATCGATGCACAGCGCCAGCTGCTCTTTGCCGGGACTTCCCGGTTGTGCTTCTGCGGCTTGTTCGGTTGCGGCAAGCCCATAAGGTAATTCGATGGTGAAGGACGCCCCGCGGTGCTGTAGATTTCGTACCCGAATGGTTCCACCGTGCTCGGTCACGATTCCGTAGCAGATGCTTAGGCCCAAGCCAGTGCCCTTCCCGACCGGTTTAGTGGTGTAAAAGGGATCAAAGACGCGGGAAGCTTCCTGGACACCGGGACCGCTGTCAGTGAACTCCACGTAAACTTTTACGCTGTCGGAGCGCGTGCTTACCCACAAGTCGCCGTCCGCCGAGCTCTCCAGAATGGCATCGACAGCGTTGTTGACCATATTTAGAAAAACTTGCTGCAATTGGTGCGGATCGGCAGCTATCACGGGCAGATCTTCGGCCAGGTTCAGATGCACGCGAATATTGCTCATGCGCAGGTCGTAATCGCGAAGCGCCAGCGTATCTTCCAGAATCTGATTAATCCTGGTAGGCGAACGCTCCGGCTTGTGCTGCCGGGCAAAGCTCAAAAGATTTTGTACGATGCGATGCGTGCGCTGCGCCTGCTTGTAGAGTTTTTCGGAGTATTCGATTCCCTGCGGGCCCATCTGGCCACTGCTCGTGAGCAGTTGGCTATAGCCAAGTATGGCGGTCAAAGGATTGTTCAACTCATGCGCGACGCCCGAAATCAATTGCCCGACGGCGGCCATCTTCTCGCTATTCAGAAGCTGCTCCTGGGTCCGGCGCAGGTTGTTGTACGCTTCGCGGGCTTCATCGTACAAAAGCGCGCGTTCCGTAGCATTCGAGATTTGACTGCCCACAGCGATGAGAAGATTTACGTCGGCAGCTGAAAACTCTCTGGAATTCCTGCTGCCGACGACCAATCCACCGAGAGGCCGATCTTTGGACCATAAAACCACGATGTATGCGGAAACAATTCCTTCTTTTTTCAGGGCGTCGAGAAGAGTCGCGGGAAGGGGAAGGCCCTGCACGGAGAGAAAGGTGGCGTGCACCGCTTTAATGTGCTGCAGCAGCTCGGGCTGCAAAGAGACCGGCGGAAGATGGCGCGTATGTCCGGAACGCGGCCCTACGGCCGCAACCCTGCGCAATTTGCTGCCATCTTCATCGAAGAGATACAGCGAAGAGGTGTCCAGGCTGAAAAGCTCACTCAGTTGATTGAGAGTTCGGCGCAGCGAATCCGTCAAATCCATGGATTCCGTAAGGGTCTGTGCGATGGAATTCAAAACCAGCAATTCGCGATTTCTGCGACGGATTTCGTGTTCGGCTCTTTTTCGCTCGCTGATATCGAGCACGAATCCCTGATACGCGGTAACGTTGCCGGACTCGTCGCGGATGGCGATGGAGGATTCCAGCACGGTGCGTATTTCGCCGTCCTTGCGCCGTATCTCAAATTCAAAGTCCGCGACGGTTCCGTGTTCCTGCAGCAATCTCTTGAGCCGGTCACGTTCCGAACCGTTTACATACAGTGAAGTAGGAATGTCAATGCCAAGGAGCTCGTCGCGAGAATCGTAGCCGATCATTCTAAGCAGTGCATTGTTGAAATCAAGGAAGCGCCCCTGCGGGGTGGAAATAAACACGCCTTCCTGGACATTCGAAACCAGCGTGCGGTATTT
Organism: uncultured bacterium; assembly: GCA_964194235.1. Classification (GTDB taxonomy): domain Bacteria; phylum Acidobacteriota; class Terriglobia; order Acidiferrales; family UBA7541; genus Acidiferrum. The sequence goes on from CAXMLS010000068.1 coordinate 8,612, forward strand.
TTCTTCGGCGCGCTTGCGGTCGGTAATGTCTTTGAGTACGTGCACCGTGCCCAGTGCGTTGCCGGCCTTATCTGAATAGGTGGAATTCGATGCCAGAAAATTGCCTGGCAACCATGGGTCCAGTTCGTCCCCTTCACCGGCGGTGCCTTCGCAATAAGGACAGACGTCGTAGTTGACTCCGTTGCGCGGGAACAACTGCGCCACAGTACGCCCCACCAACGCGCTATGTTCGCGTCCGATCAATTCGCTGAGCCGCCGATTGGTTCGCAAGACCCGGCCTTGTCCATCGTGAACCAGCACGGGATCACCGATCGAATCAAAGGTATTAGCCCACTGCTTTTGCACCATGGCGAGTTGCTCAAACAGGTTGACGTTTTGCAGTGTCAACCCAAGCAGATTCGCGACGTTCACCAGATACGCAATTTCGTCAGGCTGGAAATGCTCATCGCGCGTCGAGCCTAATCCGACAATGCCCAAAGGTCCGGTTTTGCCACGAAGCACAACCAGGACCATCTCTTTTACCGAGGGTTCGGCAATACGCGACCAACAGTCCCGATCCACTTCTGGATATAAGCAAACTGATTCCCCTCCGCCCTCCTGCAATAATTTTTGCGCCCACACTTCGGTCAGCGGAAGCTGGGAATGCTTGGAGAGGAAGGGCTCACTAAATCCGACTGAGGCGCGAACCACCAACTGCGAGGCGGGGGATTCGCCTTCAATCAACCGGACGATTCCGTGCGAGGCATTGAGGCTTTCCGCGACTTGGGAGATGACGCTATGGAGGACTTCCTGAACGGAAAGACTCTGGGTCCCTGCCGCCGAGAGTAAAGCCAGGCGGCGCATTTTATGGTTCAATTCTTCGGTGCGCGAGCGCGCACCCTCAAGGACGACTACGATCATGGCAATGCCCAGAGCTACGCCGAGCAAGTCGTCAAAAGCTAAGCGCACCAGAAAAACAGGAGAATCTTGCCAGAGCGGACGATCCAATCCATGCAGGCCGTTGGCCATGAGTAAGCCTGCGAGGAGCTGTGCCCCGTATCCGTTTTTCACGGCTCGCGCGCGCCACAAGACCCAGCCTGCTCCGAGCAGCCCCAGGCTTTCGATCATTCCGGTGGTCCATTGCGGCGACGCAAAGTATCGAGGGCCGTTGGCTTCGACATAGTAAACGCCCGCCAGAACCGCGGCGATCAGAGAGAAAATTGGCCAGCGAATGCGCCCCTGGCCAGCGGTGAACTGCACGATTGCAACCAGGAATACCAAAGAAGCGGCAACATGTCCCACTGAGGAAGCCACCGTCAGGCTCGGTAACTGCTTCAAAGCCAAGGCAAGGCCGCTTACGGCGGTGAGCGTGAAAATGCACCAACCGATGAGCCAGGAACGGAAATAATCGGAATGTTGGTCGCGACGGAAAAGTAAAAACAGGACCAGCAGCACAATCGATGCGGTCGCTTCGAAGAAGGCAATGCCGAAGAGGCCCTGGTTTTGTAACACGTCGCGCCCTTTCTACGCAGGAAAGCCGTTTTGCTGGGGCAATATGCCGCAGTAAATTCAGCTATAAACCGTGAAAAGCTATCAGAGAGAAGCTCCTTCGTGACGCTAACACGCTATTTTCTGACTAGGCAAGCTCCCCCATTCATCGTGTGCTGTCGCATATAATGCCTATAGGGAGTCAACCGACGTGGAGATGGAAAATATCCTGGTTGTAGATGATGAGGAAGCGATTCGCGAAGTTGTTTCTACCATGCTGGAGTCCAAGGGCTACCACTGCATCAGCGTGCCAAACGGCCGTGCAGCGCAGGAGCAGGTAAAAAGGTCTACGCCCGATTTAGTTCTGAGCGACATGATCATGCCAGAAATGGACGGCATCAAGTTGCTGGAATGGATGCGCCAGTACGATCCGGAAGTTCCGGTGATCATGGTCACGGCAATCCACGATATTTCTACGGCGCTGGAATCGATCCGCAGAGGCGCTTACGACTACATCCTGAAGCCCTTCGAGAAGGATCAACTATTTCTGGGCGTCGGCCGGGCGTTGGAGCATCGCCGATTGATTACCGAAAATCGCAGCTACCAGCGGAATCTCGAGCAGCTTGTCGAGGAGCGAACGGCGAAACTTGCCGGAGCGATCGCTCAACTGGAGCAATCTTACGACGATACCCTTGAAGCGCTTGGCAGCGCCCTGGACTTGAAGGATGCGGAGACCGAAGGCCACTGCCAGCGCGTCACTGCGTTTTGTATAGCCATCGCCAAGGCCATGGCCGTGCCCGCCAACTATTTACAGGTACTGGCTCGCGCGGCGTTTCTCCACGACATCGGAAAAATGGCTATCCCCGACGGCATCCTTCTTAAGCCCGGCCCATTGAACGACAACGAAAAACAAATCATGCGGAAGCATTGCGAAATCGGATACAACATGCTCATTCGCATTCCGTTTCTGCGGGATGCTGCAGAGATTGTTCTGGCGCATCAGGAATTTTATGACGGGACCGGCTATCCACGTGGATTGAAAGGCGAAGAAATACCGCTCGGCGCACGCATATTTACCATTGCCGATTCCATGGACGCGATGATCAGCGATCGCCCGTACCGCAAAGCGCTGCCGATGTCGCACGCGCGGGAAGAGATAAGCCGCTGCTCCGGGACGCAGTTCGATCCTGCCGTAGTGGAGATTTTTTTATCAATGCCCGAGCAGCATTGGATCGACCTAAGGGCTGTCTCTTATACACATC
>CAXMLS010000069.1:0-8310 GCA_964194235.1 uncultured bacterium
ATATATTCCCGAGTGGATGACGCCGCTATTGCGTGTGCTGGTGGCCATGCCGAGCCGTGGAAATTGTTCCAGCAAAAAAACATCCGGCCAGCGCGCGGAAACTTCGCTGGCGATCGCGCAGCCCACCACGCCGCCGCCGATAATTAAAATGTTGGCCTGGTCCATGTATTCAATCGGAAGTTAAATTACGAAGAGCGTTCATTACTTTCTCTCGGAGGCGTGGGGCATATTTGCCGGGATCAAATTCCTTCTCGACTGAGAATTTAATCACACATCTTAAGATGGTTCGACGAGCGGCGCCTCGTCGAAAAACGCCTTGGTTTCCACCAAGCGAGACTGTGATCCGTCGTGCACGGCATAGTTCGCGTGCTGGCCTTTATCGTAGCCGGTGCGCCACAGGGAGGCCGCGCCATGCGCGCCGTCTTTATTGAGCGCGTAGAAGAAAATATGGAAGGTGGAAAGTTTTTTCTTGTCGTTTTTGTAATTGCGCGCGACACGAGCCAGCGCTTCGAGACAAGCATCGGCGGGTGATTTTCCCCTGCGCATCATTTCCACAATGGTGTGGCCGCCGGAGATTTTTATATTTTCTTCGCCTTTGCCGGTGGAACCGGCGGCGCCCACTTCATTGTCCACGAAGCAGCCCGCGCCAATGATGGGCGAGTCGCCAACGCGGCCGGGAATTTTCCAGGATAATCCGGAAGTCGTGGTGGTTGCGGAAATATCCCCTTTGGCATCGACGGCCATGCAGGGAATGGTGCCGGTGGGCGGATGCGCGATGACTTCCTGAATGCGCGGGAGCCACGCTCGTTTTTCCGGCGTGTCGAACAGTGCCGCGATGTGCTCGTTGTAATTGTCGATGTTGGACTGCTTCCCGTACTCGGGACTATCGACGCCGGGCCGCCAGTTAAACGCGGTGGAAGCTTTCCACGCCAGCCACGCGAGGCGCGAACGCTCAGTCAGCAGGTTCATGTCTTCAAAACCTTCGGCGATTGCGAAGCGATGCGCGCCTTCGCCGACGATCATGACGTGATTGGTGCGCTCCATTACGGTTTTAGCCAGGCGCGAAACGTTTTTGATGCGACGCACGCTGGCCACGGAACCGGCGCGGCCGGTCGGGCCGTGCATAACGCTGGCGTCAAGCTCGACTTCGCCTTCTTCATTGGGCAGGCCGCCGTAGCCCACGGAATCATCGTTGGGATCATCCTCCACAACGGAGACGGCGGCGACTACGGCGTCGAGTGTGTCGCCGCCTTTTCTGAGGATGTCCATGCCGCGATCCAGAGCATGCAGGCCGTTGGCGCTGGAAATTATCATGGGGCGCTTGCTCTGCGCGGCTTGCCCGCCGAACAAATTCGCGGCGGCGGTTGGCAGCGAATCCGAACCGTTTGTGCGCGCAAATAATTTGCCGGCGCTGGCCAAAGCGCTGCCTGCTATGGAAGTGAGAAAGAATTTACGGCGCGACCAGAGTTCCATTTGAAGCCTCCAATGATTCCACTGCGATTATTGCGCAGAAAGGATGCGGCGGACATTATGTGGCAAAACAGCGGCCAGGGAGACAGGAAAAGTATCTGGCGAACGCGGACAATTGGTTGCGTCTATTTGTTACACAGATCATGGGAGCGCGAGGGAGATAGATTTAGTCAGAAGCGCCGAGGGGAAGAAAATATTGCGTGCCTTTGACGGGATCCTGGAGGCGGCGCAGGAGTTGCTGCAAATCTTCGGAGCGTTCGACGAAATCGATCTCCGAGGTATTTATGACCAGAAGATCCGAGGCGGCATAGTGAAAGAAAAAATGCTCGTAGGCGCGCGCGACTTCTTCGATGTATTCGAGCGAGATTTCGGTTTCGTCGCGGGAAGCTTTCTTCTCAATGCGTGCGCGGAGAACTTCCGGCTTGGCTTGCAGATAGATGACCAGGTCGGGAGCAGGCAGGCCGGCGGTGAATGCTTCGTAATAGCGCTCGTAAAGTTTCAATTCTTCGTCGTCGAGATTGAGATTGGCGAAGATGCGATCTTTTTCCAGCAAGAAATCGGAGAGCACTGGCCCGGGCGCGCCGGCGGCTAAAGCTTCGCGGAGGCGCTTCTGCCGCTCGACAAGAAAATACATCTGCGCAGGAAACGCGGAACCGGGTTTTTCCTTGTAGAAATCGGAAAGAAAGGGATTGTCATCGCAATCGTACACGCGGCGCGCGTGGAGTTTTTCGGCCAGAATTTTTGCCAAGGTGGTCTTACCGACACGTAAAGGTCCTTCGATGACGATAAAGCGGGGCGACTGCGAACTGCTGTTGGCGCCAACGTGCGAAGCCGGAATCGAGTCGCTGATCGTTGCGTGCGGCGGCCGAAGAGTTTCTTCGGCGGATGGCGACTGTTCGAAGGGGGAATCGGTGGAGGACATGTCTTCGGATGACCGGAAAAGTTAACGCGAGCGATTATAACGCACGTGATTGGAAGGCGGCGCGAACATTTTTTCGCAGGGATCACGCATGTGCGGACTCATAAAAATGCGGTGGCATGCGATGAATCAACGCGGGGCGCAGATTGGCGAAGGACTGAAAAGTATTGTAAATTTGAGTGTGCTTGCCGGTTCCCCGGTAGCTCAATGGTAGAGCATTCGGCTGTTAACCGAAGGGTTGCTAGTTCGAATCTAGCCCGGGGAGCCAAATTCTTTTCTTCCAGTAAGTTGAATCGCGCGATTGACATTCGGTTCACGACCGAATGCTTCGTAGCGTCAAATGTGAATCCGAGACTTCCTAGAACGGGGCTACTGGCCCGGGATAACTTCCGGTTTGCCCGTCATCCGGGAGTGATCGTGATCTCTTCTCACAAGCCGACTTACCGGGATTTAATGCTCCGGACGTTCATTTTGTGTTAGGCTGTTGGCCGTTTACCGACGCGGCTCATCCTTCGAGCGACGCGAAAGCAATAATCCCCAGGTCCCTAACCGGAGAAAGTCAGTTGCTCCAGCTTTTGGCGGCTGCGAGAGTAGCTGAAGACCACATCATGGCCAGCCCGGAAAAATACGGTTCCGAGCTTGCCGCCAATCAATCCAACAGCCATCCTGACCCCAACCGCCCTCCCGTAGGAATGACCATAGACACCAACGCCCAAACCATCTTCACGTTACCGAAAGCCTCCATCACAGTTTTGCGCGGAAAACTCAGTAACTAGATAGTCCAGCGAGAACACGCACAGTCTCTTTCATTCTGCAGAATATGTCTGCGCAAGGCTGCGCTGGCCGCCCGTATTGACCATGCTCCATCCCTGATGCTAGCGTTGCCCTCGACGGCGTTCCGCCGAGGAGAGGTGACCGTGTTTGCAATTCGACCCTTATGCGCGCTCGCTTTCTCGACAGTTTTTTTGTTTGGTGTTCTTGGTTTTGCCTCGGCCCAGTCCGCCACACCGACTTCTCTAACAGCTCCTCCAAAAGCAGATGTCCGGCCGGTCGCTGACGATTATTTCGGTACCAAAGTAGTAGTAGATCCCTACCGCTACATGGAGAATCTGCAGGATGCGGAGGTGAAGGCATGGTTTAAGGCAGAGGACGATTACACTCGCTCAGTACTTGCCAGAATTCCCGGCCGCCAACATCTGTTGGAGCGCATCAAGCAGCTGGACCAATCAGCTCCCGCGAAAGTTGGTGATGTCCAACGATTTCAAGGCGATCGGTACTACTACAGGAAGTTGTTGGCCGGCGAAGATATCAGCAAGCTTTACGAACGAGTTGGCCTTACGGGCGAAGAAAAACTTCTCGTTGACCCAGGCAAGTTCACCTCAGTCTCCGGAACTCACTACTCGGTGGACTATTTTTCTCCCTCTTTGGACGGTCGTTATGTGGCCTACGGAATTTCCGTTAGCGGCTCAGAAGACTCAGTCATCCACGTCATAGATACCTCTCAGGGACGCGAAATCGCAGAAACCATCGACCGCAGTTGGTATGGGTTCCCGTCGTGGATGCCCGATCAAAAATCTTTTCTGCACAACCGCTTTCAGAAACTCCCCGAGGGCGCGAATCCCGATGAGCGGCGGCTAAAGAGCCGCGTTTACCTGCATCGCGTGGGAATAGATCCCGAAAAAGATATCGCTGTATTCGGCTATGGAGTACATCCAGAAATCAAACTGGAACCGTCCGATGCCAGTTATGTCTCCACGGATCTTCGCACGAACTATGCAATCGCCATCGTGCAACACGGCTTCATGAATGAAAGCGACCTATACGTTGCTCCGGTCGAATCCCTCGGCAAGCCAAACTTACATTGGAAAAAATTGTGCGATACAAACGACCAAGTCACCTTTTTTGAAGTTCGGGGCGACGATCTGTATCTCATCACTCACAAGAACGCCCCTCGTTTCAAAGTAATTCGCACCAGTCTGTCTCATCCAGATTTAGGGAAAGCTCAAGTCGTGATTCCCGCGGGCGAAGCCGTGATTACCGGTGTTGTGGCAGCCCCAGATGCTCTCTATGTTCAGGAGCTTGATGGCAGCATTGGGAAATTAGTCAGAGCGATGTATTCAAACTACGCGCCTGAACCTGTGGCGTTGCCAGTCAAAGGAACTCTTGAACTCTTTGGTGGCGATCCACGCTTGCCCAATCTCGTAGTTGGCCTTTCTTCTTGGACAACGGCATACCACATCTACAAATACGATTCCGGAACTAAGCAAGTCGCGGACACTGGATTAGTTCCATCTGGACCGTTTGACGATCCGCCAGATATCGAGGCCGAAGAAGTAAAAGCCCCGACTGATTCAAACGTAATGATTCCGCTTTCCATCGTGCACAAAAAAGGGCTGAAGTTGGACGGGTCGCACCCAACAATTATCTCAGGCTACGGCGCTTACGGAATCAGCCTCCAGCCTTTCTTCTCTTCGCGATGGCTGGCCTGGCTCGAACGTGGTGGGATACTCGCAACCGCTCACGTGCGCGGCGGCGGTGAGTACGGCGAAGAGTGGCATCAAGGAGGCATGAAAGAAAACAAACCGAACACTTGGCGCGACTTCATTGCTTGTGCCGACTATCTAGTAAAACAACGATACACCTCACCTGGCAAACTTGCGGGGCAAGGAGGCAGTGCCGGCGGTATTTTGATCGGACGGGCTTTTACAGAACGCCCAGACTTGTTCGCCGCAGCACTCGACGACGTTGGTCTGTCCGACATGATTCGAGATATGTTCTCCCCCGATGGTCCTTTGAACGTGCCGGAATTTGGCGACCTGAAGACACAAGCTGGATTCAACAACCTGTACGAAATCAGCGCCTACTACCATGTTGTGCATGGCACCCATTATCCCGCTGTCCTGCTAACGACCGGCATGAACGATCCACGCGTCGCTCCCTGGGAGCCCGGGAAAATGGCGGCTCGGTTGCAGGCCGCAAGCTCGAGCGGCAAGCCCATTCTGTTGCGCGTGGACTATCAGGGCGGGCACGGAGGCGTTGGTGCAACCAAGAGCCAGATGCAAGAATTGGCCGCCGACCAATGGAGCTTTCTCTTGTGGCAGTTCGGTGATCCCGAATTTCAGCCAAAGAAATGAATTCAGTTTCGCTCGCGTTGACGATGTTGTAAGCCGATGTCACGCTCCTGCCCACTCACCAACGTATGCGAGCCGTTGACCTGATCCGAAAAAACGCGACTCTGGGGAACACTTTTTTTGCTAGTTAGAGGCACTGCAGAGAGCAGTACATAAAAAGCAAATGCCCTTTCTAGCCGGCTCATGCGCTTTGCCGCTCGCGCTGTCAAGGCCGCGCAGTCTGCGTTTATCGGAGCGAAGCGAAGAGCCTTGATAGAAGAAGCGGCAGGTGAGCGGTCTTGGTTGTTAGCCAAGTCTCAGCTGCTGCTGAGAAAAGTTGTTGAACGACCCTTCCAACTCACGGCGACGAACACGCTCCGCCTCCTTTGCCACGGTCTTGCTTTCGCTCTTGGAGGATTCACGAATCGTCTGTCCGGCAAATCGAAACTAAGTGGATAACGGCGTAGCACCGCGTGCAATGAGTCGCAGACTGGGACCGAGGTTTGAGCGGACTTGACAACAACCCAAGAAATGCTTAGACTTCTAACTATCTGGCGGATAGAGAACCGTTTCTCACCGTGAGCCACGCGCCCAAAAAAGGATCGCAAAACGACTTAGACCGCAGCGCTGCTTTGAAGTTGCTGATTTCGATCGCCAGGGCATTTAAGGCCATCGACGATCGGGTGCGACCAAAGCTCGCGGCGGAAGGATTGTCCATGACGGAGTTCGCCGTCCTAGAGGTCCTCTATCACAAAGGACGGCTGCCGCTTGGAGAATTGGCGGACCGGATTCTGGTGACCGGAGCCAGCACGACTTACACTGTGAAGAAGCTCGAAAAACGAAAACTTATGACGCGGCGGGCTTCCGATGAAGATCAACGGTTTGTGTTCGGCGAGATCACAGAGATGGGGCGGAAATTGATCGACAGGATCTTCCCCCTGCACGCAGAGGATCTGAGCCGGGTAATGGCCGGGTTGTCGAGGCAGGAGAAAAAGGAAGCAGCTCTATTAATGAGAAAATTGGAGGCTTATGCCAAACGGGAGGTGGGGCGGGAAGTGCCGGAAATAGAGAATTAAAAAAGTTTATACAGACACTTAGAATTCTAAGTAAGTGTGAATCTAACGAAAAAAGGAGAAATGGAATGTCGAATGCAACCAACAATCGGTTTACCATCGAAGACAGTCTGGTCCTTCTGGTGGACCACCAGAAAACGACGGTGGACTGGGTCAAGAGTCTGCCGAAGGAAACAGTGATCGCGAGTTGCCGGGTGTTGGCGAAGATGGCATTGGAGTACGCCATGCCGCTCGTGCTGACGACGACGATGGAAGAGTACGTCGGACCTACGATTCAAGACCTGCAAGACGTGGCGCCTGCGGCGTTCGCGGCGCGCTACAAGCGTGGTGGGCAGCTCAGCTGCTGGGATGATTCCGCTCTAAAAGAGGGTGTCAAGAAACTGGGCCGGAAAAATATCGTCCTGGCTGGCCTCACCACGGACATCTGTCTATTCTGGGCGGCCCAAGACGCGCTGGCCCTCGGATACAACGTCACCGTCGTTGCCGACGGATGTGGGACGATGACGCAACTGGGCGATCAGTTGACGTATGACCGTCTTCGTGGGATGGGAGTGACGATAACGGTCGTGAACCAAATGGTGACAGAACTGGTGAATAATTTCGGAACGCCCGAAGGCCAAAAGGCCCAGAAGATCATGGCCGACGAAATCATCGCCAAACTCTAGGCATTTCGACGACGCAGGCGAAGCCTTGCGTGTTGGAGAACGATCCTGGGTTTGTCACGGCTCGCCGGCATTGATGTGAGCCGTGGCTGACAGGAAGGACTGCGGCGTTTCGTGTGACATCGAGACTGAGAACTTGGAGGTAAGAGAAAGAGATTTGCCAGGAGCGAGGCCCAAGGAAAGACCGATGCATTCGATCGCAAAGAGTTTTTCAAGTCTGTGCAGTAAGCTAGCCGATTGATTCGTGTCGGTCGCCATCTCTGCCCTCCTACGATCGGCCAAAGTCTACACCACACACTGGTCCAAGGCGCTCCCGTCCGCACCTCAGAACGCCCGTATAACTTCCGTGAAGGCGGCAATCCGTGAGTAATCCTCGAATCGGGACGCCAAATGGATCACTTCTACAGAATGCGCGTCATCAGGACCTACCATAAACCAGCCCACGCATCAGAGCAAGACTGTTCACAAAAAAGACTTGACATAAACTATTGTAGTAGTAGTGTAACACATTATTGTAGTAGAGGACAAAATGACGGAACCGAAATTGACCAAACTCGAATTGCAAATTATGGAGGCGCTATGGACGCAGGGGAAGGCCTCCATCCGCGAGATTCAGGAAACTTTCCCAGAAAAAGACAGACCTGCGTACACGACCATCCAGACTACCGTATATCGTCTGGAAGCGAAAAAGGCTGTCCGGCGCATCAAGAAGGTCGGCAACTTTCACATTTTCGAGGCTGCCGTCTCCCGCAATGCCGCACAGCGAAAGTTGATCGACGACCTACTGTTGTTATTTGGGGGCAGCTCTCAGCCAGTAATGGCACACCTGATCGAATCCGGAAAGCTCACGCTGGAAGATGTAAAGGAAGCCGAGAAACTCCTGCGGAAGCTTGAGAGAAAGGACAAATCAGCATGAGTTACCGAGATCTGATTGGGATGTGGCCGGCGATCGCATCGGCATTGGGCAACCACTTGTGGCAGTCCACGGTATTCGCGATCGCAGCGGGACTATTTACATTACTTCTGCGGAAGAATCGCGCACGGGCACGTTATTGGATATGGCTGGCGGCGTCGCT
>CAXMLS010000070.1:0-7579 GCA_964194235.1 uncultured bacterium
GATGTGTATAAGAGACAGGTATAACAGCGCGCTGCTTTTCAATGCGCAGGGACAACGAATTTTTTCCTACGATAAAATTCACCTGGTGCCGTTCGGCGAGTATGAACCTTTCCCCCTAATTCATCGCTTGGTGAACAGCGTTTCGGATGAGGTCGGCGGTTTTCACAAAGGCCAGAGTTACGCTGTCGGCCAACTACCCGGCGGAAATTCTTTCGGCGTCTTTATCTGCTATGAGGCAATTTTTCCGGAAGAAGTTCGGCGTTTTACGGCCGACGGCGCAAATCTCCTGATCAATATTTCGAACGATGGCTGGTTTGGGCGCTCGGCGGCACCGCAACAGCATTTGCTGATGGCGCGGGTCCGCGCCGTGGAGAACCGGCGCTGGCTGATTCGCTCCACGAACAACGGATATACCGCGTCCGTCGATCCGTACGGCCGGATTTTTGAGCCGTTGCCTCCGGATGTGCGTGCGGGCGCGGATCTGCCTTACGATTTTCGCACCGACCGGACTATCTACACGCGCTTTGGCGACTGGTTCGCCTGGCTCTGTATGCTGGTTTCCGCTATTCTGTTGGCCTCAACTTTTTGGAAGGGGAATGTTTCGCGCGACAGTATTCCGGTGCCGGTGGATTTTCTGGCCTCTCCGATTTCCGTTGTGCCTCGCGTTTACCCAGTATGATTCTTGAAGATTTGCAGTATCGCTATGAAGGTCTGAAACAACGCATCGCGCTTGTGCGGAGTTATCTTTGACGCACCGCAGTATCGCGAACGCCTGAAATCCCTCGAAGAGCGGGTCGCTGATCCAAATTTCTGGAACAATCAAGAAGCTGCCCAGGCGGTGCTGCGCGATCGCAAGCGCGCGGAAGATCAGGTTGGCGCGGACGATAAGCTCGCGTCGCTCTCCGAAGACATCGAAACGTATATCAATCTGACGAAGGAAGAAACGAATGCGGAGCAACGCAACGATCTGCTGAAGGATCTGGATCGCGAACTGAATGGCACCGAGACGTACATCGCCGAATTAGAAACCAGAACTTTGCTCTCCGGCGAGAACGATCACCTCAACGCCATCATGACCATCAAGCCAGGCGCCGGGGGCACGGAATCCCAGGACTGGGCTTCGATTCTTTTGCGCATGTACCTTCGCTGGGCGGAGCGCAAAGGGATGAGCACCACGATTCTGGATGAAACGCCCGGTGAAGAAGCGGGCATAAAATCCGCAACCATCCAATTCGGCGGTGAAAACGCCTACGGTCTTCTGGCAGGAGAGACAGGGGTTCATCGACTGGTGCGGATTTCGCCGTTTGATCAGGCCGCGCGACGGCACACCTCGTTTGCTTCCGTGTTCGTGATTCCGGAAATTGACGACCGCATTGAAATTACCGTGAAGCCGGAAGAAATTCGCGTAGACACGTTTCGTGCAGGCGGCGCAGGCGGACAGAACGTAAACAAGGTGGAAACGGCGGTGCGCATCACGCACCTGGCTTCCAACATCGTGGTGCAGTGCCAGGCGGAACGCAGCCAGCACAAGAATCGCGAGATCGCCATGAAGATGCTTCGCTCGCGGCTCTATGACCTGGAAATCCAGAAGCGCCAGGCGGAAACGGACAAGCTGGACGAAACCAAGCTGGATATCTCCTTCGGGAGCCAGATCCGGTCTTACGTGATGCAGCCGTACCGGTTGATCAAGGATCACCGCACGAAATTCGAAGTGGGAGACGTGGACCGCATCCTCGACGGCGATCTCGACCCGTTCATCCGATCCTACCTGATGGCGAAGAAAACCAAAGGCAAGCTGAGCGTGCAACTGGACGATGCGGACGTGGCATAAGACTGCTCTAAGAATTGATAGTTGCGCCGCTTAACTGCATTCTGCGACCGTTCAATCGCCATCTAACGCATTTGAATTCAACGATTTGATTCTTGCCATTTCGAATGGTACCGTTGAAATGCAACGATTATAATAAAAAAGCCGCGCGATACGCGCCGTCTGGCCGCCGTTTTCGGCACCTGCACGAAGGAGAACCTGCTTTGAGCGAAGCCTTACGCAATTTCCTGTTTACTTCGGAGTCCGTGACGGAAGGTCACCCGGACAAAATAGCCGACCAGATTTCCGACGCAGTGCTGGACGAAGTTTTGCGGCAAGACCCCAAGGGGCGCGTGGCCTGCGAGACGTTGGTGACCACCGGCCTGGCCGTGGTTGCGGGAGAAATCACGACGAGCGCGCATGTCGATTACGACCAGCTGGTCCGCGACACGATCCGCGGCGTTGGTTACGATCGCGCTAAATACGGCTACGATGCCGAGACCTGCGCGGTAATGTGCACCGTAAAACGGCAATCGACCGACATCGCCATGGGCGTCGATACCGGGGGCGCGGGCGATCAGGGCCTGATGTTCGGCTATGCCTGCGATGAAACCGAAGAGTTGATGCCCATGCCCATCCAACTGGCCCATCGCCTTACGCAACGCCTCGCGGAAGTTCGCAAGTCCAATAAAGTCGATTTCCTCCGTCCTGATGGAAAATCCCAAGTATCCATCGAATACCGCGATGGCCGACCGGTTCGCGTGGATACGGTGGTGATCTCCACGCAGCACGACCACAAAGTTTCGAACGATGATCTTCGCGAGGCCATTACCGCGCACGTCATTCGTCCCATTATTCCCGCGGCGATGCTGGATTCCAAAACCAAATACCACATCAATCCTACGGGCAGGTTTGTGATTGGCGGACCCATGGGCGACGCGGGCTTGACCGGCCGCAAAATCATCGTGGATACCTATGGCGGTTACAGCCGGCATGGCGGCGGCGCGTTTTCGGGCAAGGACCCCAGCAAGGTAGACCGTTCGGCGTGCTACATGGCGCGTTATATCGCCAAGAATATTGTTGCCGCAGGGCTGGCACGCAAGACGGAAGTGCAACTCGCTTACGCGATTGGTGTGGCGGAGCCGGTGTCGGTAATGGCCGATACGTTTGGTACGGGAGTTGTGCCGGAAGAGAAGATCAGCGCGCTGATTCGCGAATTTTTCTCGCTCACTCCAAAAAGCATCATCGAAACGCTGGACCTTCGCCGTCCCGTGTACAAAGCGACTGCGGCGTACGGCCACTTTGGCCGCACCGGGCCAGGCTTCACCTGGGAGCGTACGGACCGCGCGGATGCGTTGCGTAAGGCTGCTGGACTCGGCGCAAAAACCGCTTCGATACCGCGCCCGGAAGTTGCGGCACGGGTTTAATTGATTCAGTGATCCTCACCATTCAGGGATCTAATTCGTTTCTACATCCGCGAATCCGTTTGCGATACAAATTTAATTAAGGAGCACATGTGGCTACTGCCGAATTGAAAAAAGGTGATGTGAAGGATATCGGGCTCGCGGATGCCGGGAAGCGCAAGATCGAATGGGCGCAGCAGCAGATGCCCGTGCTGGAATCGATTCGCAAGCGTTTCCTGAAGGAACAGCCGCTGAAGGGCTTGCGCGTATCCGCTTGTTTGCACGTAACCAGCGAAACCGCGAACTTGATGATCGCTTTGAGAGACGGCGGCGCGGACGCGGTGTTGTGCGCGTCCAATCCGCTTTCCACGCAGGATGAAGTGGCGTCTTCGCTGAACCGCGATTACAACATACCCACGTACGCGATCAAGGGCGAAGACAACGAAACGTATTACACGCATTTGCGCGCGGCGCTCGATCACAAGCCGCAATTCACCATGGACGATGGCGCCGACCTGGTCACGATGCTGCTGACCAAGCGCACCGACCTGGTGCCTAACGTTATTGCCGGAACCGAAGAAACTACCACCGGCGTGATTCGTTTGCGCGCGATGGCCAAGGACGGAACGCTGAAGTATCCGATCGTGGCCGTCAACGATGCGATGACCAAGCACTTTTTCGATAATCGGTATGGCACCGGGCAGTCCACTATCGATGGCGTGATTCGCGCAACGAACGTGCTTATCGCGGGTCTGAAAGTGGTGGTGGCAGGATACGGCTGGTGTGGACGCGGCGTAGCGATGCGCGCCAAGGGATTGGGCGCGGACGTAATTGTAACGGAAATCGACCCGGTGAAGGGAATTGAAGCGGTGATGGACGGCTTCCGCGTGATGCCGATGGAACAGGCCGTCAAGGAAGGCGACATTTACATCACCGTGACCGGAAACAAGAGCGTGATTCGCGGAGAGCACTTCGAAAAGATGAAGGCCGGCGCGATCGTTTGTAACTCGGGGCACTTCAACGTGGAGATCGATATTCCGGCGCTGGAGAAATTGTCGAGCGGCAAGCGGGAAGTCCGTCCGCTGGTGGACGAATACACGCTGAAGGGCGGCCGCAAAGTTTATCTGCTGGGAGAAGGCCGGCTGGTGAATTTGGCTACGGCCGAAGGACATCCCGCTTCCGTTATGGATATGAGTTTTGCGAACCAGGCGCTGTCGGCGGAATACTTGCGCGCGAATTATAAAACCCTAAAACCGCAGGTGTACGTTGTACCGGAACATCTCGATAAAGAGATTGCACGGTTAAAACTGGAGTCCATGGGACACACGCTCGACAAGTTGACCGCCGAGCAGGAACACTATTTGGCGTCGTGGCAGGAAGGCACGTAGTTCAAACCGCGCGACACAATTCGTCTTTCGCAGGATGTTATTTAGGGTTGCAGGGGCGCCGTATTTCGCGCCCCTGATTTTTTCAGGTAAACTTTTCGCGGATCGCAAACCTTATGTGGGCTCTCTGCATACTCGCTCTGGAAACTGCTCGCACGCGCGGGGCTTCTTATTCCGACGTGCGCGTGATGCATCAACGTCAACGCGATCTGACCACTAAAAACGGAAAAGTGGGCACGCTGGCGCAATCCGAATCCATCGGGTTAGGGATTCGCGTGCTGGCCAGTGGCGCGTGGGGGTTCGCCTCGACGGATCGGCTGACTCGCGACGGCGTTGCCAGTTGCGCGGCGAAAGCCGTATCGATCGCCAGAGCGTCGGCGATCGCGAAACGAAGCGAAGTGGTTATGGCCGACGAAAGTGTGTACATCGACAGCTGGCAAAGTCCGTTTCGCAAAGATCCCTTTGAAATTCCGCTGGAAACGCAGCTTGCCCTTTTGCTGGCCGCCGACGCAGAAATGCGGCGAGTGAAAGGCGTAACGCTCACGGAAACGGACATGCAATTTCGCAAGACCGACAGCTGGTTTGCGTCCAGCATCGGCTCGCGGATCCATAAGAGAAAAGTAACGTCCGGATGCGGGATCGTGGCCACTTCGTTCAAAGGCTCGGAAATTCAGAAGCGCTCGTATCCAAATAGTTTCGGCGGGCAACACGCGTTGCAAGGATACGAGCTGATTGAGTCGCTCGACCTGGTGAAACATGCGGCCGTGATCGCCGAGGAAGCAGTTGCGCTTCATCGCGCCGCGCAGTGTCCGGAAAAAAACGGCACGTTGCTTCTTGGCGGGAGCCAGCTCGGGTTGCAGATCCATGAATCCATCGGCCACCCGATTGAGCTGGACCGCGTGCTTGGCGAAGAAGCCAATTTTGCGGGCACCAGTTTTCTTACGATGGATCAGCTGAATCATTTGAAATACGCGTCGGACATCGTGAACGTGGTGGCGGATGCGCGCCTCGAGCATGGCGCGGGTCTCGGAACGTTTGCGTACGACGACGAAGGAGTTCCGGCGCAGCGCACGGATATCATCAAGGACGGCGAATTCCGCGGCTACCTGTCGAATCGCGAAACTGCGCATCTGGTCGGGCTGGATCGTTCATCGGGAACGATGCGCACCGAAGGCTGGAACCGGCTGCCGATCATTCGCATGACCAACGTAAGCCTGCTGCCCGGCACGTGGGACTTCGACGATCTCATCGCAGGCACCGATGAAGGCATTTTGATGGAGACGAATCGCTCGTGGTCCATTGACGACCGGCGATATCAGTTCCAGTTCTCCACGGAGATCGGCTGGGAGATTAAAGGCGGCAAGAAAATTCGCATGCTAAAAAATCCCAGTTACAGCGGGATCACCACGGAATTCTGGAACTCCTGCGACGC
This sequence comes from uncultured bacterium, assembly GCA_964194235.1. GTDB lineage: Bacteria > Acidobacteriota > Terriglobia > Acidiferrales > UBA7541 > Acidiferrum. The sequence continues at coordinate 6,028 of CAXMLS010000070.1, forward strand.
GATCTGTAAAGCTGAATTCTGGACATTATGGGGCACGCCAAATTGCGGCAAAGGCCAGCCGATGCAAACCATGGGCACGGGTCATGGCGCTTCGCCTTCGCGGTTTCGCAACATCCATATCGGCGCGGCTTTTTCCGATCAATGAGCAGAAAAACTAGTGCAAACAAGAATCGTGAGATCGCGACGGAGCTGTTGTCCGAGCGGGAGCTTCGCGGCATTGTGGAGACGGTTGTGCGGCTGGCCAAATCCACGGGTGCGGAGGAAGCCGAAGTACACGTGGATCAAGTGGCCGATGCGCTCACGCGCTTTGCGAACAATGCGATTCACCAGAACGTAGCGGAGAACGGACTGACGGTTTCGATTCGCACGGTTGCGGAAGGTAGAACCGCGCGGGCGACGACCAACCGCGTCGACGAAGATTCCCTGCGCAGCGCAATCGACGCATCGCTTTCGCTGGGAGCTAGCCAGCCCAGAAACCCGCTGCTGCTTTCCGTTCCCGGCAAGCAAAAGTATCGGCGCGTGAATCGTTTCGTGAAACAAACCGCGAGCATCACTCCTCAAGGGCGCGCGCAAGCAGTACGACGCGCGTGCGATCTTGCCGTCAAACGTGGACAGGTGGCCGCGGGAATTTATTCCACAGGACAGAGCCAAACCGCGGTTGGGAATTCCCGCGGACTTTTTGCGGCGTACCGGGAAACACATGCGGAATTTTCCATTACCATGCAGGAAAAACCGGCCGCAAGCTGGGCTAAAGCCAACTCGCCGGATGTGCGCAACTTTGACACCCAGAAGCTGGCCACGCGTGCCAGCGAAAAAGCCCACATGGCCGTACACGCGCGGGAGCTGCCGACCGGACGCTACACCGTGATTCTGGAACCGTCGGCGGTGCTGGACCTGGTGGGATTTCTTTTTTACGACTTCGCCGCTACCGCGTTGCAGGACAAACGCTCCTGTCTGAACGAGCGGATGGGCAAACAACTATTCGGCAAAAATATTTCCATCGTGGATGACGTTTATCATCCGCTGCAACTCGGCGCGCCTTTCGATGGCGAAGGGATGCCACGCCAGCAGATTCAGCTTGTAGATCGCGGCGTTCCAAAGAACCTGGTGTATTCGCGCAGCAGCGCCAAGGTTTCCGGCAAAAAGCCCACCGGACATGGCTTTGCACTGCCCAATGAGTACGGCGAAGCGCCCATGAACCTGGTGTTTTCTGGCGGCACTTCGTCGCTCGACGACATGATTGCCTCCACAGAGCGCGGATTACTGGTGACGCGCTTGTGGTACATCCGGGAAGTTGACCCTTACGAAAAGGTGATGACCGGCATGACCAGGGATGGGCTATTTCTGGTCGAAAATGGGCGTGTCGTTTCCGCCGTGCGCAATTTCCGCTTCAATCAGTCGCTGCTGGAGATGCTGCGCAACGTGGAGCTTCTGGGGCCGGCGGTCCGCGCGACCGGGGAAGAAGCCTTTGAAATGGTCGTTCCCGCGATGAAAGTACGCGACTTCCACTTCTCCGAAGTCACAAAGTTTTAATCTCCCGCCCCCTTATCTC
>CAXMLS010000071.1:0-3554 GCA_964194235.1 uncultured bacterium
CATTCAACCCGGTCACGTCACCGCGCCGCCAGATCTCAGATTGGGAGCAATTGATATGAAGAATGATACGTTTAAAAAACTTTCGATGGTTGGCAAGATTGCCGTCGTTACAGGAGGCACCCAGGGACTGGGAGAGGCGATTGCCAATATCCTTGTTGATCGCGGGGCATGTGGCGTCGTGATCTGTGGTCGCAACACGGAGAACGGTGAAAGGGTTAAGGCAACTCTCGCTGCCAAAGGCACCAAGGCTGTCTACATCCAGGCGGATCTTAGCAAGGTCGAGGATACGCGATCAGTCGTGGCTGCGGCGGACAGGGAATTTGGGTGCGTCGATGTCCTCGTCAATACCGCGGGTATCAGCGACCGCGGGACAATCTGGGATACAAGCCCGGACCTATTCGATCAGATATTCGCTGTAAATGTACGAGCCCCTTTTTTCCTGATTCAGGACGCGGCGAGATTGATGCGGCGAAACGCCACCAAAGGAGCCATGGTCAACATCATCTCGATCACGGGTCACGGGGGGCCCAGTTACATAACCGCATATAGTGCGTCAAAGGGCGCTTTGATCGCTCTTACCAAGAATGCCGCTTTCAGCGTCATGCGCAGCGGCATCCGCATCAATGGTCTGTGCATCGGTTGGATGGATACGCCCGGGGAGGACCGTATTATGAGGACCTACCACGGCGCCGTTGACGGCTGGCGGGAAAAGGCCGAACCAAGTCTTCCCCTAGGCCGCATGCTGAAGACCGACGAAGTCGCTCGCGCCGTCGCCTATCTGGCGACCGATGAATCCGGCTTGATGACCGGTTCTATCATTGATTTCGATCAGCAGGTCATCGGCTGCGGTGACGTGTTGCCCCAACCCCCTTCCCAAACTTGACTGTCCGCTCATCTCACTGGGTGCGTTGCTCGCGACTTTTGGCTGTAGCTGCTAGTAGACATCCCGGACAGGTCCTATAAAAGCAGCTGCCACCCCTGCGGGGGGGGGTTGTATGAGTCAGAAACTCTTTCAGTGATTTCGGCCGCCTGGAACGGCTCTGTGCGGTTAGGATTTGCGGCACAACGTGGCTCGACAGCTAAGGCCGCACTTCCCCTGGAGCGTTCCTGCCCGGATAAAAGCATGGCTACGGTATTGGCTATTGTGTAGATGGTGGCGGCGTTGTCCTGAAAAAGATAAAGCCCCGACCCCGATGGAGAGATTGTTCAGTTTCGCTGACCGGGCCGAGCCATGTTGAATTCAACAGGGAGCGGTCAGCACTCTTGGAGTCAGGACGATCTATCTCAGGTCCAAACCTTGCCCCTAGCCAAAACTCACTGATGCCCCGTCCGCGATCGCAAGTGGGCCAAAATTTAATATTTTTTTCTAAAGTGCCCCATCGGCATGCGCCGGGCACTTTAGCCATGCATTCAACGGCCCCCGGGGGCCTCCACCCCGGCGCCTCGGAAATCGCCAATAGGGTACCTACTTTCAGGAAATTAGCGCGCCGATCGAGGCAGTGTCGAGCTGCAAGCCCTGATCAGCCCTAGGAGGCGGCGTTCTCCCGGAGTCGCCACACCAGCCAACAAAGAACGACAATCAGAAACGCCAATTCAAACCACGTGCGATTGTCAAGGAACCAGTCCATTGGTCTCCTTTCTGTATGGGGCTGCAACGAGCAATAAATAGGGGTGAGGCAAATGCAGTAACTTACGCTATTCTTTAGAATTCAGTTTATCGCAAGTTTCCAAGTTTCTAACTCCCTACGATCTCGATAGCGAGGAGACGAATGAAAACCGCAAGAGCGTTCGGATATGTCAGGGTTAGTGGAAAGGGACAGATAGACGGTGACGGATTTCCGCGTCAGAAGGCAGCGATCAAGTCGTACGCTGACTCTCGCGGCATCCGGATTGTTCGCTATTACGAGGAGCTGGGCGTGTCGGGTACCAAAGACTTGGAAAGTAGACCTGCACTGCAGGAATTGATGCTGGACCTTCTTACTGATGGAGTGAAGGCGGTTCTTATAGAGAGATTGGATAGATTGGCCAGAGATTTAATGGTGCAGGAAACGTTAATCGCCGATTTCCGCAAACAGGGATTTGACGTTATCTCCGCATCTGAGCCTGATCTGTGCAGCGATGACCCTACGCGAGTTATCATGCGTCAACTTTTCGGAATCATTGCGCAGTACGAGAAATCAACCATCGTGCTCAAACTCAGAGCAGCACGACAGCGCATGCGCGCACAGACCGGCGGCTGCGAAGGACGTAAGCCGTACGGACACCGAGAAGGCGAGCAGGCTGTGATTTCCAAAATCTGTGAGTTGAATACAAACGGACTAAACTACTCGCAAATTGCTGTGAAGTTAAACGCTGACGGAATTCGCACTCGAGGCGGAGGCAAATGGTTTCCGGCGAGCGTACAACGGGTTTTAAGTCACGGTCAAAACCGCCTTCAGAGGCCTGAAACCCATGGAAATCCGAAGTGACGGCGCCGCATGTTGAGGGTGGGTTAAGTTCTTCGAGCGCGGGGCAACCATTCCTGTTGCCAGTCAAGCCACAACCAAAATGAAAGCCGCTTGTGTTTATTGGTGTGCCTAGCGGTTCTGACAGTTTAGGGTACTCAATCAAAAGCACTTAAGACTCCCGAGATATACCACTTATTGTGGTGTTTTCGCGCGTAAATCATACAGAATCCGAGAACGGTTCACTTGATGGGCGTTTGATCACCTTATTGGCAGAACCACGCGGGCGAGAGCTCGACGGGCCATTCAGACATTTGGCAAAACGTCTGGCAGTCATTTGGCGGTGGTCGCGTCGTGACAAGTGATCAGCGACAAGTCACCCATACTTGTCGGACTTTTCGACAGGTATAGAGATTACCGCAAGGAGCAAAATTGGAGCCGCGGGGTCGGGTTGTGTTGCGGCGTCAGGGCTCCATCGAGGGGAGATGAATTCAGGACTTTGGTATTAGTTGTCAATCTGGCCCGTAATCGCGTGCTGGGAGGCCGCTTCTCTTCTCACCTCATAACAACGAAACTCTTCGTAGTCTTATAACCCCGAGGGCGAAAGAACAGATAGTGCCAGTCAAGCATGAATGCAAAAAGCTACGACAATCCCACCACGTAGTGTGAAACACGTAGTGGGGGTTGTCAGGTTTTGCATGTTTTTAGATGTATATATAGGGACATGCGCTCATTCATGGCGTGTTTTATGCCCTTAAATCTATTGGTATCAACAGGATGTTGGTGCATGCCCCATTCTCAAAGGGTGCATGACCAGATTCCTCGATGTTATTGATTGCATTAGAGTTAATGTTTTCGGGTGCATGACACATGCGGGGCTCATGCGGGCTCTTCGGCATCAGATCGTGCCATCGGTCGAATCGGGTTGTCAATCCGGGGGTTGACCGGCCATTAAGGTTGTCAATCAGGACCGCGCAGGGCACGCAGGCTAGTGTCGGAGGACCCGGGACCGAGATCGCCCACGAAATCAACTCCTAATAGCAAGGCGAGGCGTTTATAGAAGTACTAGAAGTACCAATCCATAGTACTATGCCTGTCTCTTATACACAT
>CAXMLS010000072.1:0-2337 GCA_964194235.1 uncultured bacterium
CCGGTCGCAACTACGATCGGGCAAAACGATTACAGTCCGCTGGGCGGCGGCCCCAGCCAGTTTAGCGGTCCGGGTTTTCACCGACTTGATTTCTCGCTGTTCAAAGTGTTCGTTGTTTCCGAGAGGATGCGTCTCGAGTTCCGCTCGGAAGTCTTCAACCTTACAAACACTCCCAACTTTTCCTTGCCCGGTTTTGGGAACAACGGCGTTTCCGCAGCTCCCGGATCGCTCGACTACACGTCGTCAAGTTTCGGCAAGATTAATTCCACGCGTGATGGCCAAAACGACCAGCGTGAAATTCAGTTTGCGTTGAAGTTATCGTTTTAAGTGCGGATGCGGGACGTCGTACGCCTTGAGCGGGAAAGTTGCTAGGCCTCGAACTTACAGTTGATATCTGTCTATTGGCGTCGGCGCAAAAATGGTTTGGTGCGCTTTTACTTTCAGTACGCAAAAACAAATCGGAATAAATCTCGGAGGGCACACTCGAAATCAAATCGCGCACCTGGTGAGGGGCGAACCCACAACCTACAGAACGCAGTTCACCTCGACGCGCTACATGGAAACGCTTTCGCGGCTGGGCATTACGCACCGCCGAACTGCGTATCATTCAACCCGGTCACGTCATTACAGCAGCCGCATCTCCCGTGCCTCCCACCACTCTAACATCGTGCCCCTCCGTCATTCCTTGATAGAGCATCCTGCGAATAACATCCTCGGGCGTATCACTTCCTTGAGACTGACCTGTCGCTAGAGGTGCCAGACATAAGAAAGAGACGAGAAGAATCATACGTGACCACACTTTTCACCTCGATGCTGAAACATCAATGCCATTCTTAATGGTGCCATGCCCAGTAGTGTTTCCAGTTGTAGTTCCCGTTGCGGTCCAAGTCTGACTTCTAACGGGATACGAGGTTGTACCAAGGATCATCGTAATGTTTTGGGTAGCGGTCGCGGAAAACGTAAACTGTGCGCACGTACCGAAAGGAACGTCGTGAAATGTTCCATCTGCTGCCGTCGTTGCACCACTGGTCGGATAACCCGGAACTGGTCCGATATTGTTGTTGAAAGCTCCGCCGAGAAAGTGAATACCCTGTTCGTGCGGGGTCATGTTTGACGCTTGGATGGGCTGGGGAGGAATTTGCTGATCTAGAACTTGGTATTTTATGTCTACCAAGATTCCAGCCCAGAAACTCCCCGGGCAGCCGTGCGCACCAAATGTTCCGTCTGGCAGTAAAGAAACGGAAACAAATGCGAGCGATGGGGTATAGAAGAACCACTCAAAGTGTCAGGACCAAATGAATGTCGTTTTTGTGACATTCCCCTCTCGGAATGTGCTGAGAGGCATCAACCGTCTGCGAACCCGGACCCGGTCTGAAAAATAGCGAATCGAAGGCTTCCTGGGGCGTCAGACTACCGTTACGGTTGTGAGGCCGACCGCTTCTTTCGTTGAGGCCTAGGCAGTTCGACGCCTTCAATTCGTTCGATAAGTTGCGGATATTTTGGTTCAGCATTGAAACGTACTCTGTGACCGTTGCCCTTATGGAGTTCCGCACTAAGCAGAGGGGTTGCGAAAGCAAAATACTTGCCCGTGTAGGTTACAGAGCTTTCGTCGAAAATATTGAAACTGATTCTGTTTTCCCCCTTGAACATACTTTTCTTGACGTAAGGGCGGATGACAAGCACTTGCCCTGCCGCTGGAAACCGCTCGGCGACGCCTCCTTTCATTATCGAACGAGAAACACTACCCGGCCTGTAGCCGGTGTCTTTGTCAATACCGCCTCTCTTGGCGGCGGTTTGCGCTGCATTGTGTATCTGTTTTGTTTTGGGATTTGTCTTCCCGGCTTCCCAAACGATATCGACCCTTATTCCAGACCTCGAGATTTTCGCGATGCATTTCAGAAGCTTGTCCCACAGGTCTTCATTGAATTTGGTTTCCCCACTCAAGTTTTTCCAGCCTTGCTTCTTCCAGAAGGGTGCGCGCCTTACGTTGCCTGAAACGTATTGCGAATCTGTGATGACGATAACTCGGGTCACGTCGTCGAAGGGTTCGTTAGTTGTGACCCATCTTACCGCCCCGACACAAGCAAGCAGTTCCATGCGGATGAAGACCTATTCGACTCTTGAGGTTGCACGGCTTGTAGGTGTCACGTCTGCCACCTTACATCGTTGGATTCGCGAAAAACGAATAGCCGCGCCGCCTGTGGAAACGCTAGGCAAGATGCGAATTCGTATTTGGTCGAAGGCCGACGTCGAGAAAGTAAAAGCCTATAAGGTGGAGCGATACAGAAAAGGGCGCGGCAGACGGCGTAAGCCTAAGACCTGTCTCTTATACACATC
>CAXMLS010000073.1:0-2587 GCA_964194235.1 uncultured bacterium
GATGTGTATAAGAGACAGATATTACCCAGGGTTAATGCGATTCCCGGTTTTTGGCCAAGACTCCGCTTGATCGCTAAAGATTCATCATAATTTCTCATGGCCTCGTCAGGCTTATCCAATTGTTCATAGGCGGCTCCGATCGCATTTAAGATCGTGGCTTTGCCATCGGGGTTGTCGAGTTGGACGGCCAGACTGAGCCCACGGTTCAGGTAATCAAGCGAACCCTTCGGATTGCTGCTTCTGATTTCTACGCGGCCCGCGGCAAGTAAAGCCTCCACATGCCTTGGATCGATTGCGAGGACCTTGGCAAGCTCTAGCCGCGCCTTATCGTACGCGCCTGTGGATTCGTAGAGTCCACCCAGATGAAAATGGACGTCCACGTCATCGGGCGAAACTTTTTTCAGATTCTCGTAAGACTCTATAGCCTTGCGGTAGTCATTCGAAACTTGCGCAAAGTTCGCCTGAATCAGATAGCGCTCAGGCGGCGGAAGCTTGTCGCTCAACTCCACGGCCTTGCGCGAATATTCTGCCGCCTTATCGTCATTTCTCAGATTGCTGTAGGTCTGTCCCAGCCTCGAATACGCCAGCGCGAATCCGGGGTCCGCCTGCACCGAGGCCGCAAAACGCTTGGCCGCTTCTAGATGATTTCCCTGCCGCGAAAGTTCCACACCTTCGTTGTAGTTCCGGAGCGCTGGCAATGAATTGGAAGATGGCTGAAACGATCTGGCGCGCAATTCCTGCAGCACATCGGAAGAAAGTGAAAGATTTTGCTGGATGGACAGGGCTAGCTGTGCGATGGCCGGTAGTAGGGCTTTTTCATTAGCGGCCTCCGCTTTGACCGGGATGGTGCGCTGATGCTTAAGGTCGCGAAGTGTAGCGTCAATACGGATCTGGTCGCCGAATTTGGCGTATTGACCCCAGACCACCGTATCGGCATTGCTGAACTCGGCGATGCGTCCCACTGTCGTCGGATCGATGGCGGTGTTAGGCGTGATCCGCAAGTCGGATAGAACCTGATGCAACCGGTCCGGAGAGATGGTGCGCACGTGTGAGGACTGTCCAACGTCCGTACTCAGCATGTCTGCCAAACTCGGTCCCAGCCAATCAATCCTGCCATCACCAGAGCCATTGCGAAATGGCAGAATCGCGAGCGATACGTCTGGATCCGCTACGGCTGCGGTTTTAGTTGGCGACCTGATTCGTCCGAGAAACATCCAACCGCCGATGGCCAGGGCCAGAGCCAGCGAGGCAGCAGCCATCCACTTCCAAGGCCAAGGAGGCCAAACTGCCGGAACCGTAGTATGAATCGAAGCGGCGAGTGGCCGACTACCTTTCCACGCGTCGAGATCCGATAAAATCTCCTGTGCGCTTTGGTAGCGCTGATTGAGATCGCGCTCCAAACATTTACTTACAATGTCGCTCAATCCCTTTGGTATAGACGTATCCAACTCCGCCGCGGGGATGGCGCGTACCTGGTTGCGCAGCAACAGGCTGGCCATTGCGGAGTCAGCTTTGTAAGGGACTTTGTTGGTCAGCAATTCATAGAAAATCAGTCCGATGGCAAATAAGTCAGAACGCTGGTCTAACTGCTTCCCCATGGCTTGTTCCGGGGACATATATTCCATGGTGCCGAGCAAGGCGCCTGTCTGGGTCATCCCCTTTTGCTCTATGGAGCGTGCTAGCCCAAAATCCATGACCAGGATTCGGCCCGCTTTGTCGTGCATGATGTTTTGTGGCTTCAGATCCCGGTGAATGATGCCTTCGCTGTGGGCAGCTTCCAGCGCCAGGCAAACCTGGCGGATTATTTCGACAGCTTGCTCCGGAGAAAGTTTGCCTTGATTGAGGAGCAGGCGACGAAGATCGCAGCCCTCGATAAACTCCATGGTAATGAATTTGACGTCATCCGCTTCGGCGAGATCATAAATTCTGATGACATTCTTGTGAGTCACCTGGTGTGCGGTCAGCAATTCCAGTTTGAAACGCGCCAGAATCGCTGGATTCGAAGCAAGCTCCGGACGAATCAATTTTAATGCGACGAAGCGATCCACTTCGCGGTCCCTGGCTTTATAGACCGCGCCCATGCCCCCTTCGCCCAACATTTCGAGGATTTCATAGCGGTTGCCGATGAGATCCCCGGTGCGGAGCCCCACATCGTTGCGCACGCGCGATGCATGCGGGACTGGTGTGAACGACTTACCAGCGATCGTCGCACCGGCGTCTAACTCTGAAGCTCCGGAACCAATTGCTTTGTTTAGAGAGGAATCTGGCACGGGAGCATTTGAATCGTGTGAGATATCACTCGAAGAACTTTCTCCCACGGCCGGCGCGCGCACTCCCGGGGAACCGGGTACGCTAGGTTTTTCATCATGGCCCGGATGCAATTGGGGGTCTTTCATACACTTAGCTAACCATGGGTCAACCGTGTCTCAACGCCGAAAGCATTCTTCTTTGCCGGAGAGTATATAACGCAAGTCACGTAAAAATGAACCACCCAAGTGGCTTGGGAGAGTCGTGCGTCGCCATCTGCGCCCCGAGGCGACGTTGGACTTCATCGGGATAGGTCTTACCGCTGTCTCTTATACACATC
>CAXMLS010000074.1:0-2110 GCA_964194235.1 uncultured bacterium
CCGTATATGTCATCGAACCGGATTTGAGCTCGCTGGATGCGTCGAAGGGCTCGCAAGTCGCAGTTGATGCGCACTCCATGAATCCGATGAGTGTGCTGCGCATGGCCAAGTCCATGGGAGCGCCGCTGAAGCGAATTCTGCTGGTGGGATGCGAGCCGGCCACGCTTGGACCAGAAGAAGGGCAAATGGGTTTGAGTGAAACGGTCGAGACGGCAGTGGACAAAGCAGTGACGCTGACGGAAGCACTCGTGAAGAGAGTTTTGAATGGAGAATGGCCTTTGGGTTCGGTGACCACCTAATCGGAGAAAGGAAACTCTATGGCGACGGAACTGGTTAGAAGGATGGAGAACGGCAATTCGAATGAACGGGACACGCTGGTAATGCTCGGCGGCGTGGCTCTCGTTGTAGTCGGTACGGGGCTGATCCTGTCAAATCCCGTGGTTAAGCGCTACATGGCACAGATGGGACTGGGAAATGTTCTTGGTAACATCATCCCGGACGTGGAGCGGTACTTCAAACTGCGTTCGATGTGATTGAGGCACAGCAGAACGGAGCAACATGCCGGCGGAGATTGTGACGATGCAGTACGCCATCGATCCGGCGAAGAGCCGCTTCACGGTGAAAGCTTTTGCGAGCGGACTGCTTTCCGGCTTGGGCCATAACCCAACGATCGCGATACGGGATTTTTCGGGACAGGCGACCTTCACGCCGGGATCGCTGGCGGAATCTTCGCTGGAGTTTGTGATCAAAGCGAATTCGCTGGCGGTGCAGAACGACGTCAGCGACAAAGACCGCCGCGAAATCGAGCGCATGATGAAGGAAAACGTTCTGGAAACAGGAAGATTCCCGGAAATTGTGTTTGCCAGCACGGAAGTCTCGGGCACGCAACTGGGCGACACTTTATACGCATTGAAAATTCAAGGTGGCCTGGACCTGCACGGCGTGACGCGCATGCAGTCGTTCATTGCGCAGATGACTCCGGGTGAAGACTCCCTGCGCGCCTTTGGAGAATTCACGCTGCGGCAGACGGATTTCAATATCAAGCTGGTTTCCGTGGCGGGCGGTGCGTTGAAGGTCAAAGACGAACTAAAGTTTTCGTTTGATATCGTGGCCAGAAAACAGGCGTAAGATCATGGGCTGCAATGATGAAACCTGGGAACCCGCGGGAGGGTGTCGCATGTGCTTAGCAATACCGGGCAAGATTATTGAGATCACTTCCGACCCTACACATGCAGCTCTCGTGGATGTGGTTGGCGTGCGGCGAAAAGTGGACCTGGGCCTCCTGCTGGACGAACAGCCCAAACCCGGTGACTGGGTGCTGATTCATGTGGGCTTTGCGATGAGTAAGATCAGCGAGGCAGACGCGCTCGATCAAATGCGCACGCTGGAAATGCTGGGTGAAGCGGAAGCAGCCATGCAGGAAGTTCGCGGGTACGGTCTGGAAGATACCGAAGAAGAACACATAACCTGATTTACCGGGGCCAATATGAAATATGTCGATGAATTTCGCAACCCCGAACTGATCAGCAAAACCGCGGAAGAAATTCGCCGCCTTGCCGACCCTTCACGACATTACCGCATCATGGAAGTATGCGGCGGCCACACGCACGCCATTTACCGCTTCGGACTGAAAGACGTTCTTCCGGAAAATATTGATTTGATCCACGGGCCGGGTTGCCCGGTCTGCGTTTTACCGATGGGCCGCATTGATGACGGTCTGTCTATTGCAGCGGACCCGGACGTGATCTTCGCGGCGTTTGGCGACATGATGCGCGTGCCCGGCACGAAGGGCAGCCCTCTGGAGCACAAGGCTCGGGGAATGGACGTGCGCATCGTTTATTCGCCGACGGACGCCATCAAGCTGGCGAAAGCCAATCCCAACAAGCACGTGATGTTTTTTGCCATCGGCTTCGAAACCACCGCTCCTTCGACTGCTCTGACGTTGCAGCGCGCCAAGATGGAGGGACTCACGAATTTTTCCGTCTTCTGCAATCACGTCACGATTATCCCGGCGATTCGCGCGATTCTGGATTCTCCGGATATGCGTCTCGATGGATTTATCGGGCCTGGCCACTGTTCCACGGTCATTGGTCTGTCTCTTATACACATC
>CAXMLS010000075.1:0-1964 GCA_964194235.1 uncultured bacterium
TAGCCTTGCCCGCTTTGGAGCCGTTGAACCACAACATAAATCTGGATTTCTGCCCAGGAAGAATGGTCACTGGGAACCGCAACCCCGAGACCGAGAACTGACTGTTTGTCAGGCTGGCTTTCGTCAGCGTCACGGTGGTTTTGCCATTATTGGTGACGGACGCGCTATGCGCTACCTTGATGCCCACCTCGGTCCTGCCGAAATCCACCGCCGTGGGCGTCACTTGCACCGCCGACCGGCTGGTGCTGGGCGCGCCGCTCACCATCCCGGTGCAGCCGCCGACCCATAGAAGGGGCGCGAGAACCGCTGGCAATACTAATGACCTGAATGCGAAACCGCGAATGTTTGCGGCCCTGAGCTTCGGCAGCTTTATTGTTCCGTTACCCATTACTTTCTCCCCCGACCTTCGTCATTGGGAAGATTAAGATCTGCGCCAAATGGGAACTACTGGTGGGTCGTCCAATTGAGGTGCAGGTGTTGCCTGTACCAGCGGCCAAAATGTGCTACCCGTCTTTACTGTTTAGTACACTACCAATTTAGGAACTTATTTTAAAATAGGTAACTTTGAGGTTAATCTTTAACTCGGGCGTACTTCAGGGCGACGGGCCGACGTTTCCAGGACGCAATCTGACCTTCGATGGCGGGTTTACGAAAGAAGGCGAAGAAAGTTATTTGCGAAAGACCGTTACGAAAGCGAGCTTACGAGAGTGGGTTGTCTGAGGAAGGCACGGTAGCGCGTATCGGACGCCGCGAAGTAAGCCCGGCATCGCGAATCTTATAAATTAATGCGCGATAGCTGATTTGCAAGGCGGCGGCCGTTTTGCGCCGGTTCCACTGGTGAGCGCGTAACGATTCCAGAATCACGTTTCGCTCTAATTCCTGTATCGCAGCCTTGGCGATGCGCTTTAACGGCATCCCACTGGTCAATTTACTGATGCGCGGCCGCGCGGATGTACGCCCTTCTGTCATTCGCTGCCCCAGCGTCGCCTCGGGTCCAATCAACACGTGTCGAGCCATGCCGTTGGAAAGTTCACGTACATTTCCTGGCCAGTTGGAATTTTGCAGGTGGCCCATCATATCTAGGGTCAAAGGCACGGACTCAATCGAAAAGCGTTGCTCGTACATCGTCCGAAAATATTCCGCCAGCACGGGTATGTCTTCTTTGCGGTCGCGAAGGCGGGGCAATTGAAATCGCACCACGTTGATGCGATAAAATAAATCTTCGCGAAAGTTTCCGGCTGCGATTTCATTTTCCAGGTTCTTATTCGTGGCGCAAATCACCCGCGTGTTTACGGTGCGTTCGGAATGTTCCCCGAGTCGCGAAAAATAGCCGTCCTGCAGGAAATGCAAAATTTTGCTCTGCAGCGACATCTCCAGATCCGCGATCTCATCGAGAAAAAGTGTGCCATTGTGCGCGAGCTCCACGCGGCCGGGCTTTGAGGCGTTCGCTCCAGTAAACGCGCCTTGCTCATACCCGAATAGTTCGCTCTCCAGCAGATTGCCCGGAATTGCCGCACAGTTAACCTTTATGAATTGACCCGCTCTGTAGCCGGACCGCTCATGGATCCATCGCGCCAGGGCTTCCTTCCCTGTGCCGCCCTCGCCGCACAGCAACACTGGTATGTTGGTGTTACAGGTTTTCTCGGCCCGATGGCGCACTTCCGCCATCGCGGACGACCGGCCGAAAAGTACCTCGTCCGGGGGAAGGGCGTTAGATATTACAGTTGACATGTTTTTCCGTAGGATCGCAGGGCACGGTCGTTTCTCATGGCTCTTATGTGCATTCGGGGCTCCAACACTGCTTCGTCGACCAAACTGCTCGCCAGACATTAAATCGCTGATATCAATACAATTAGTGAGAGCTAAACCGCGCTTGTTCTAGTACTCCTATCGTGTGTTTCTAGCCGCATCACAAGCCAAAAAAGGAAAATATTGGCTCCATAAAAGAACGCTTTTCCACAGCT
>CAXMLS010000076.1:0-4060 GCA_964194235.1 uncultured bacterium
GTCTACAACCACTACAAGCGAATTTTCCTCAACAAGCAGCCTGGCGATGTGGAGTTGAGCAAGTCCAACATTCTGCTGATCGGCCCTACGGGCACTGGTAAGACGCTGCTGGCGCAAACCCTTTCGCGCATGCTGGATGTGCCGTTCGCTATCGTGGATGCCACCACGCTTACGGAAGCCGGCTACGTCGGCGAAGACGTGGAAAATATTATTCTGAAATTGCTGCAGGCCGCCGACGGTGACGTGCAGAAAGCTCAGCAAGGCATCATCTATATAGATGAAATCGATAAGATCGCCAAGAAGGACGAAAATCCGTCCATTACCCGCGACGTGAGCGGTGAAGGCGTGCAGCAAGCATTGCTGAAGATTCTGGAAGGCACCATTGCGAACGTGCCACCACAAGGTGGGCGTAAACATCCGCATCAGGAATTTACCCCGGTCGACACCACGAATATTTTGTTCATCTGCGGCGGAGCGTTCGTAGGCCTGGAAAAAGTTATTGAAAAGCGCGCTGGCCGCCGTTCGCTGGGCTTCCATACCGACTCTTCCACCGCGGCGCCGCAACGCCGCAATACGGAACTGCTGGAGCACGTTCAGCCCGGCGACTTGATCCGTTACGGGTTGATTCCGGAATTTGTCGGCCGCCTGCCGGTTGCGGGCGTGATGAACGATTTGGATAAGGCCGCGCTGGTGAAGATCCTGACGGAACCGAAGAACGCCCTGCTGAAACAATATCAACGCCTGTTTGAGTTTGAAAATGTGCGCTTGCGATTCACCGATGATGCGCTCGATACCGTTGCGGAACTGGCCATGCATCGCAAAGTGGGTGCACGCGGCTTGCGGATGATCCTGGAAGATTTGATGCTGGAGTTGATGTACCACCTGCCGATGCAGCGCAAGTTGCGCGATTTCGTAGTGACTGCCGAGATGGTCCGAACGCGCGAAATTAACTGGAGCCTGCTGGAAAAAGCCGGTTAGCTCTTTCGCACGGCGGCAAATGGTTTGAAGGTTTGGGAAGTGAATCGCGCTAAAATTCTACGCGATGTAGTCCCAGGGGTCCCCATTCATGTTCAGTCGGGAAAAACAGGAAATGAAACGCGTACCCATGATGCCGGTGCGGGACATGGTCATCTTCCCGCAGCAGATGACGCCGTTCATCGTGGGCCGCGAAGCCAGCGTGCGCGCTCTCGAAGAAGCGCTCGCAGGGGACAAAAAGATTTTTCTTTCGACGCAGCATGACGCTTCCGTCGACGATCCGAAGCCAGAAGAAATTTATGCGGTTGGCACGCTTGCAAACATCGTCCAGAGCGTAAAACTACCCGATGGAAACATTAAGGTACTCGTGGAAGGCGTGGAGCGCGCTCGCGCGCTGACCATTACCGCGGAAGACGGTTTCTTCCGCGCTACGGTTCGCCTTCTAAACGCTCGCGTTGAGCCTTCCCCGCAGGTCGAACAAACGGTTCAAAAAATTACCGGCTTGTACGAGCAGTTCATCAAGCTGTCGCAGAGCCTGAATTACGACACCATGATCGCCGCCGCACGCGTGGATGATCCGTCGCGGCTATCGGACACCATCGCCGCCAACCTGCAACTGCCGGTGGATGAAAAACAGGATTTGCTCGAAACGGTCGACCCGATTGAACGGCTGAACCGCATCGGCGACATTCTGGAAATCGAGCTGGAAAAGCTTAATGTGGACCGCAACATCAACACGCGCGTAAAGCGCCAGATGGAGCGCGCGCAAAAAGAGTATTACCTCAACGAAAAACTGAAAGCCATTCAGAAGGAATTGGGACGCGGCGAAAAAAGCGAAATCGATGAACTGAAGAAAAAGATTGACACTGCGGGAATGTCCAAGGACGTCCACGAAAAAGCTATCCAGGAACTGAAGCGCCTGGAGTTAATGCCGCCGATGTCCGCGGAATCGACGGTAAGCCGCAATTATCTGGACTGGTTGCTGGCGGTTCCCTGGAAGAAAAAATCCAAGGAAATTCGCGATATCCAGGCGGCTGAAAAAATCCTGAACGAAGAGCACTACGGCCTGGAGAAGATTAAAGACCGCATCCTGGAATTCTTGGCCGTCCGCCAACTGGTAAAGAATCCCAAGGGTTCTATTCTGTGCTTCGTCGGGCCTCCCGGCGTGGGCAAAACTTCGCTGGCGATGTCCATCGGGCATGCGACGGGACGGAAGTTCGTTCGAGTTTCACTCGGCGGCGTGCGCGACGAGGCCGAGATTCGCGGCCACAGGCGCACCTACATTGGCGCGTTACCCGGTCAGATTATTCAGATGATGAAGAAGGCCGGTACGGTCAATCCGATCTTTGTTCTGGATGAAGTGGATAAGATGTCCACCGATTTTCGCGGCGATCCGTCCGCGGCGCTGATGGAAGTACTAGATCCAGAACTGAACCACGCGTTCACGGATCATTACCTGGATGTCGAATACGATCTTTCGAAAGTGATGTTCGTTTGTACTGCGAACGTGCTCCACACTATTCCCCAACCTTTGCAGGATCGCATGGAAATTCTGCGCATACCGGGCTACACGGAACAGGAGAAACTGGAGATTGCCAAGCGCTTCCTGGTGAAGCGTCAGCGCGAGGCGACCGGCCTGCAGGATAATAATCTGTCGTTCACCGACGAAGGCTTGCTGCACATTATCCGGCATTACACTCAGGAAGCGGGCGTACGCAACCTGGAACGCGAGATCCAAAGCATCTCGCGCAAAATGGCCCGCAAAGTAGTGACGAACGGAAAAGACGTGAATGCCGAAATCGCGCCCGCAAACGTAAACGATTTTCTCGGCGTGCTGAAGTATCGCGAATTCTGGCTGGAAAAGCACAATGAAATTGGTTTGACCACCGGACTGGCGTGGACCGAAGTTGGCGGCACGGTTCTCACAACAGAAGCAACGCTGATGGAAGGCAAAGGCCGCCTGACGCTCACCGGTAAACTGGGCGACGTGATGCAGGAGTCAGCGCAGGCGGCCATGAGCTACATTCGCTCGCGTTCTTTGACGTTCGGTCTGGCCAAGGATTTTTATCGCAACATCGACATTCACGTGCACGTCCCTGAAGGCGCGATCCCGAAGGATGGACCTTCCGCGGGCATCACGATTTGCAATTCCATTGTCAGCGCGCTTACACGAATCCCGGTACGCCGCGACGTGACCATGACTGGCGAGATTACCCTACGCGGCAAGGTTTTGCCGATCGGGGGCGTAAAAGAAAAACTGCTGGCCGCTCATCGAATGGGCTTGCGTACGGTACTGCTTCCGAAGGACAATGAGAAAGACCTGGCGGAAATACCGCTGGAGATCCTCTCCAATTTGACGATCCGATTTGTTGAGACCATGGACGAAGTTTTGCAGCTTGCTCTGGAACGGCTGATTGTGCCGCTCGAGCATCCCGCAGTTGCGCCCGTCGCGGAACCTTTCGTGGCCGGTGCCGAGAAAGATACAAGTTTGACCAACTAAAGCAGCACCTGGCCGCGGCTCTTTTACCTGGGCCCCTTCAGTGGTAGTCGTGGCTGAATGTTGCCTCCGGAAAGTCTGGTTTGCCTCCCTGGCCGATTCCGTGCTTCGCCAGTTTGTGCGCCGCCTCGTTAACAATCCGGAATTCCAGGTCAATTTTCACCCATAAAAGCTAAGGACATATGAAAGAAACAAGCGTCGAAGGAAACAACCAGATGAGCATTAGCCTTGCCGAGCTCAAAGAAAAAAATATCACCGACCTCGCCAAGATTGCCAAGGAACTCAACATTCCCGGCGCGAGCGGGATGCGTAAGCAGGAGCTGATCTTCCAGATCCTCCGCGCGCAAACAGAAAAGAACGGATTGATCTTCTCTGAAGGCGTCCTCGAGTGCCTGCCCGATGGCTTTGGATTTCTGCGCGCCCCGGAATACAACTACCTTCCCGGACCGGACGACATTTACGTGTCACCATCCCAGATCCGCAAATTCGATTTACGAACTGGCGACACGGTCTCCGGACAGGTTCGCCCGCCAAAAGATGGCGAGCGTTATTTCGCGCTAATTAAAGTCTGTCTCTTATACACATCTC
>CAXMLS010000077.1:0-5393 GCA_964194235.1 uncultured bacterium
GTTAAAGGCTTTACGCTGCCGGGCGCGCCGCTAGTGATCATTGGTCACAACGACCGAATCGCGTGGGGGTTCACGAACAACGGCGCGGACGTGCAGGATTTGTATCTTGAAACTTTCAATCCGGCGAATACGGACGAATATCGAGTGAACGGGACGTGGAAGAAAGCAGAGGTGCGGGACGAAATAATTCATGTAAAAGGAAAGCCGGACGAACATTTTAAAGTTGTGGTAACGCGGCACGGGCCGGTGGTGCGTCGCGAAGGGAACCGCGCGTATGCGCTGCGCTGGACTGCGACCGAACCTGGCGGGCTTGCGAATAGTTACAACAGGGTTGGAAAAGCGCGTAACTGGGAAGAGTTTCGTAACGCCATGAAGCAGGTGTGGGGTCCGGCGCAGAATGCGGTGTACGCGGATGTTGCTGGCAATATTGGATTCATGATGGCGGCGCGTGTGCCCGTTCGAAAAAAAGGACACGGCGAAGTTCCAGTTCCCGGAGACACGGATGAGTACGAGTGGACGGGGTACGTTCCGTTTGACCAATTGCCGCAAGCGCTGAATCCGGAAAGCGGATTGATCGTTACCGCGAATGCGCGTGTTACGGGACCGGACTACAAACCATATTTGACGGATCGCTGGGAAGAACCGTACCGCACGGCACGTATTTACGATTTGCTGCACGAGCGGCATGATCTGCGGCCGGAAGATATGTTGAAGGTGCAGAACGACACGTACAGTTACCCGCACGTCTTCATTGCGGAGCAATTGTCGGCGGCAGCGAAAAGCGTGCAGCCCAAGGATGCTCGCGCGCGGCAGCTAATCGGCGGACTGAAAGACTGGAATGGGATTGCGGATGCAAATTCTCCCGAAGTTTCTTTTTTGCATGCGACTCGACGCGCGGCGCTGGACATTATTCTCGAACCGTACCTGGGCGTGGATACGGGGATGTACGAGTGGCGAAGCATGACGTTTCTGCAGAAGGTGCTGACCGATCGGCCAGCAAAGTGGCTGCCGACTGTTTATAAAAGCTACGATGCGCTGCTGGCCGCAGCGGCTGATCGAGCGGTCACAAAGTTGGCGGAGGAAAGCAAAAGTGAACATACCCAGGATTGGGCATGGAAGAAATTCAACTCTTTGCAGATGCTTCATCCCATCGGACGCGCCGGACTTTTGAAACGTTTGCTGAGCATCAGCAATCAGCCGCAGTCTGGAACGATATATAGCGTGCGTGCCGCCAGTAAACGGCATGGTCCGGCCATGCGCTTCGTGGCAAATCCGAGCAACTGGGATGACTCCATCATGCTAATTACCACTGGCGAATCGGGGCAACTGGGAAGCTCGCACTACACCGATCAGTTTTCTTATTGGTATGAAGGTAAAGCGATTCTGTCGCCGTTTAACGAAGCGGCTGAAAAAACGGCGCGGAAACATACGCTTACTTTGCAACCCGGACCATGATGCGCGGAAAATGGCGGGAGTCGCGAATCATAGGGCGTTTTCGTTGCCGCGCGATGCGCATCGGAGCGAACATCTGAGGCCAACGTTAGACGGCCGCAAGATCACAAAGCGATTGTTTCCCTTCTCGTGCGTGCTTTAGAATGCTGACATGTTCGCCGCAGCACGCTGGAGCGTTTCCAGCGCAGGTTAGATACGCAGCCGCATTCGAAAGACACAGGCCGACACGTGAATTCATTGGCACCCAAGAAACCAGACCCACCGAAGAAACCGGATTTTGAACGATCGCTGACGCGTCTTGAGGAAGTGGTGCGACGGCTGGAAAGCCCGCAGCTATCGCTCGATGATGCGATGAAACTTTTTGAGGAAGGCGTCGCACTTTCGCGCGAATGCCAAAAGCAGCTGGAAGAAGCCGAAGGGCGCGTGGAGATTTTGCTGAAAAAA
This sequence comes from uncultured bacterium, assembly GCA_964194235.1. Classification (GTDB taxonomy): domain Bacteria; phylum Acidobacteriota; class Terriglobia; order Acidiferrales; family UBA7541; genus Acidiferrum. Next base: position 1,897 of record CAXMLS010000077.1, read on the forward strand.
GCCGACGGCAAACTGGTGGCCGAACCGTTTGAACCGGAAGTCGAGAACGAATCGTGAACTGTCCCTCTTTGGACACGCCAGTTCCCCACCCGTGGCGATGAAACTCCCCGAATTTTTTGAAGAAGACAGACTCGCGGTAGACGCCGCACTCGATCGATTGCTACCGCCGGAAACAACGGAGCCGCCGTCCATTCATACGGCGATGCGTTACAGTGTGTTTGCCGGAGGAAAACGCATCCGGCCCATTCTATGCCTTGAGGCCGCCCGAATATTTGAGCCTGACGTCACGGCGGCTCTGCATCCCGCGTGTGCGATTGAATTCATTCACACGTACTCACTGATTCATGATGATTTGCCCGCGCTGGATAACGACGACTTGCGACGCGGTAAGCCCACTTGCCATAAGAAATTTGGAGAGGCCACGGCAATTCTCGCAGGCGATGCGCTGCTTACGCTGGCGTTCCAGATTATTGGAGAAACGCCAACGGTTGCGGAACGCGTCATTGCCATTCTTCAGGAGGTAAGCACGGCCGCAGGCACAGTGCGCGGAATGGTCGGCGGACAGGTTGCCGATTTAGAGAATGAAGGCAAGCCGGTAGCGCCTCAAATGCTGGAATACATTCATCGCTCGAAAACGGCTGCGCTGATCCGCGCGTCGGTGGCTGCAGGAGCGTTGAGCGCGGGAGCTGGAGCGGAAGAAGTTTGGCGGCTTCGCAGATTTGGCGAAACGATTGGCTGGGCTTTTCAGGTGACGGACGACATCCTGGATGTGGAAGAATCGTCGGCGGCATTGGGTAAAACTGCGGGAAAAGATATCGCGCAACAGAAAGCGACGTATCCTGCGGTGTATGGCGTGGCACGGTCTCGCGAGATTGCTGCCGGACTTGCTAACGATGCAATCTCTGAACTAAGCGTGTACGGCGAGCGAGCTTCGCGATTGCGCGCGCTTGCGGAGTTTCTAGTTTTGCGGCGCGCCTGATGCGCCATTCCCATGAAAAAGAAAAAGGGGCTTACGCGGCTCGATGCTTTGCTGGTCGCGCGGGGACTTGCGGATTCAGCGCATAAAGCGCAGGCGATGATTCTGGCTGGCGAAATATTTGTGAATGGCGAGCGAGTGAGTAAATCGGGAACAGCGGTGGTGGACGATGTCGCAGTGGAAGTAAACAGCCGCGAACAGAAATATGCCAGCCGCGGCGGATTCAAGCTTGAGGGCGCGTTGCGCGATTTTCACATCGATCCAGCCGGTCGTGTATGCATCGACGTGGGATCTTCAACGGGCGGCTTCACGGATTGCCTGCTGCAACATGGCGCGGTGCGGGTTTACGCGGTGGACGTGACCGTGGATCAGATTGTATGGAAACTGCGGCAGGACGCCCGAGTGGTACTGATTAAGCGGAATGCGCGGGAGCTCGAGAGCCACGACGTCCCTGAGGGCGTGGACCTGGCTACGGTGGATGTGTCGTTCATTTCGGTCGGAAAAGTTCTGGCGCCGCTTGCGGCGATTGCAGCGGTGGGCGCAGATTTCCTAATACTGGTTAAACCCCAGTTCGAATTATCCCGCGAAGAGATCGGCCCTGGAGGGATCGTCAGCGATGCCGGACTGCACGAAAAAGCGATTGCGATCGTGCGCCGAGCGGCTGAATCCGCCGGGTTGGAGGTTTTAGGTGTGCAGCCCAGCCAATTAACGGGGGCGGAAGGCAATCAGGAGTATTTTCTGCACGCGCGCAAAAATTCCGTGGGGTAGAATCGCTCTCACACATCATGCCGCCAGCACAAACCTTCCAACATATCGGCATCATCTCCCGGCCGCGGCGTTCGAAGCTATCTGCCGTGGTGCCGCCGCTCCTCCGTTGGCTGGAAGAACGCAAGATCCACGTTACCTACGATGAAGAAACCGCGGGAGCGTTATCTTCATTGACGGGATTCCGGACCCGGCAACAGGTTGCAGCGGAATCGCAATTGCTGCTGGTGCTCGGTGGGGATGGGACGCTGCTGGCTGCGGCGCGGGTAGCGGCAGCAAAAGGCATTCCCATTCTGCCGATCAACATGGGCAGCCTGGGATTTCTTACCAGCTTTATGCTGGAGGAACTCTATCCCGCACTGGAAGATATTTTCGCAGGGCGGTTGACGATCAGCGAGCGCGTGATGCTGCACGCAGAATTGCTGCGTGGCGGGAAAACCATCGACAAACAAAGCGTGCTAAACGAAGTGGTGATCAACAAGGGAGCGCTGGCGAGGATGATCGAGCTGGAATTGATCATCGACAATGATTTTGTGTGCCGATACCGCGCTGACGGCCTGATCGTCGCTTCTCCAACTGGCTCGACCGCGTATTCTTTGTCGGCGGGCGGCCCGATTGTGCATCCCGCGGTGGAGTCGTTTGTGATTACGCCGATTTGTCCGCACACCTTGAGCGACCGACCGGTGGTGGTGCGTGACACTTCGAACATTGAAGTGAAATTGTCGACCGGGACAGAATCGGTATTTCTGACACTGGATGGCCAGAAAGGCATCGCTCTGCAAGCCACGGATCTCGTGCGGATTTCACGGGCGCAAGAGCTTCTGAAACTAATTCAAACGCCGAACAAATCTTATTTTGAAATTTTGCGTAATAAGTTGAAGTGGGGAGAAGCGTAGCAGTTTAGTAGGGTGCGAGGGATTACGCGATTAGCCGGCCAGGACATCGGTGCCAAGCAGGTCTTTATTGGTCTCGCGGCGACGGATCAGACGACAAGTTTTGCCTTCCACTAAAATCTCCGGCGGTCGAAAACGACCATTGTAATTTGACGCCAGTGACATTCCGTATGCGCCCGCTGTCCAGATAGCGAGCACGTCGCCCGATTCTACGTGGCCGAGCGGCCAATCGTGGAGGAAACAGTCTCCAGTTTCGCATACGGGACCAACGATATCGACGCGATGGGGCTCGGCGCGCGATTCGGAGCCGTCGCGCGTGATTCGAGTGATGGGATGTACGGCGCCATAAAGCGAAGGACGCAACAAATCGTTCATACCGGCATCCACAACGACGAAAGTTTTACGCCGATTCTGTTTGGTATAGAGAACGCGCGCCAACAGCACACCGGCGGGCGCGATGATTGTGCGCCCAGGTTCGAGCAAAAGGTGCAGGCCAAGCGGGCGGACCATGCGGCCGATTATGCGTGCATATTCCGTGCGCGATGGAATTTTTTCGTTGGTATAGCGGACGCCTAAACCCCCGCCAAAATCGAGGTAACGCAAGGCGATTCCACGGCTTTTTAATTCCTGAACGTAACTCACGAGACGTTTTAACGCCCGTGCGAACGGCTGCGGAGTGACGATTTGCGAGCCGATGTGCGCGCTGATTCCCTGCCATCGAATACTTTTGGCATTCTGGTGCGCCAAGTACAAACGGCGGGCTTCCGTCCAGTCGAGGCCAAATTTATGTTCGAGGCGGCCGGTAGCTATGTGAGGATGCCCCCCAGCCTGGACATCGGGATTTACGCGGATGGATACGGCGG
>CAXMLS010000078.1:0-3758 GCA_964194235.1 uncultured bacterium
GATGTAGAAGGAGCCAAAGGCCTCGGGCGCGTGAAGCAACTGATGGAACTGGAAACCCGGTATGGTTTCCGTTCCTCTTTCAATTTCGTTCCCCAGGGCGAATACGTTCTACCAGAAGATTTGCGCGCAACCCTGATTCGCGAGGGCTTCGAGGTCGGGGTACACGGCCTGCAGCATGACGGCAAGCTGTACGCGTCAAAGTCAGAGTTTGCGGAAAAAGCGCGGCACATCCGGGAGTATCTGCGGAAATGGAATGCATCCGGCTTTCGTTCCCCGTTGATGCAGCATAAATTGCCGTGGCTGCACCAACTGGGCGTGGAGTATGACGCTTCGACTTTCGACACTGATCCTTTTGAACCGGAACCAGACGGGGTGGGCACGGTGTTTCCCTTCTGGGTGCCCGGACCCAATAACGGCGGCTTCGTGGAACTTCCGTATACGCTGGCGCAGGACTTCACGCTTTTCCTGGTGCTGGGCGAAACTGACATCAGCGTGTGGAAGAAAAAACTTGATTGGCTGGCAGAACGCGGCGGCATGGCGTTACTCAACACGCATCCGGACTACATGTGCTTCGAAGGCCGCAAGAACAGAGACCAGTTCCCCGTCGCGTTCTACGAAGAATTCCTAAGCTATGCGCGTGAGAAATACGCGGATGCGTTCTGGTCCGCGAACCCTCGCGAGGTTTCCCGCTATTATTGCGCGAACATGCCGCTGGAAGCGCGCAATTCACGGAAGAAAGTTTGCATGCTGGTACACAACACCTATGAAACAGATAACCGGGTGCGGCGCTACGCGGAAGCGCTGGCCAAGCGTGGCGATCAGGTTGAGGTGATCGCGCTGGCCGGCGGACGTGTTCCGTTAGGTATGGAGGAAATAAGCGGCGTCACGGTCTTCCGGGTGCAATATCGCGTGCGGAATGAACGCGGAAAGTGGACGTACGCGTGGCGCTTGTTGCGGTTCCTGCTGGTGTCGTCGGTTTTTCTGACGCGCCGCCATCACCGCATGCGTTATGACGTGATCCATGTGCACAACATTCCGGACTTTTTGGTGTTCGCTGCGTGGTATCCCAAGATGACTGGCGCGCGCATCATCCTGGATATTCACGACATCGTACCGGAATTGTTTGCCGATAAATTCGATGCCAACCCGGGCAACATGTACCTCGATTTGCTGAAATTCATTGAAAAGGCTTCCGCAGCGTTTGCCGATTACGTGATCGTCTCCAACCATTTGTGGTACGAAAAATTAGTTATACGCTCGGTCCGCAAAGAAAAATGTTCTGTTTTTCTCAATCACGTTGATCCTGCTCTTTTTTATCGCCGCGACCGCACCCGCAAAGACGACAAATGCGTCATTATCTTCCCCGGGAGCTTTCAATGGCACCAGGGACTGGATATTGCCATTGAGGCTTTCGCGCTGGTGTACAAACGAATACCTAACGCGGAGTTCCACATTTACGGCGGGGGAGATGAGAAATCGGAATTGGAGGCGCTGACGGAGCGGCTGGGTCTGCATGGAAAAGTAAAATTTCCTGGCAGCGCTGCGCTCGAAACCATAGCGAATGTTATCTCGAACGCCGATCTTGGGGTGGTTCCAAAGCGCGCAGATTCCTTCGGAAATGAAGCTTACAGCACGAAAATCATGGAATTCATGTCGCAGGGTGTGCCGGTAGTGCTGTCCCGCACAAAGATCGACAGTTTCTACTTTGACGATTCGGTGGTGCGTTTTTTTGAGTCGGGAGACGTGCAAGCCCTTGCCGAGGGAATGATCGAGGTCCTCGAGAATCAGCCACTGCGTGAAAAACTGATCGCCGGTGGATTTCGCTACGTCGATCTCCATAGCTGGGAGCGGAGAAAACACGAGTATTTGAATCTGGTGGATTCGCTGTCAACCGAGGTTTTCCCAAGTGGTGATTCGCAACTGACCGAGCCTGTTCATGCAGATCGGTGAGATTGCGCTAACAACTTGCGCGCTTCTTAGTGCCCACTTGGAACATAGATGCGCCAAGACGAACTACCATCGTTCTGCGGCCTGAGCGCCTGCGAAGCGTGAAGCCAGTCTCGGTGCATAACCGGAAAGCGAGATACTCTATGAACATTTCCATTGAACGCCGCGAGAAACTAACCTACGAGGAATTTGCAAAAGATTATCTTTACGCTAACACGCCGGTGATCGTGACAGACGCCCTTCGCGATTGGAAGGCGCTGCAGCGCTGGACTCCCGAATTCTTTAAACGAGAATTCGGTACAATGAAGTTCAGCCTGGACGACACTTCGAAGGCCGGATTCAAATACCCGGGGCAGCAAAATGGTCCGGTCGAATACACGATGGATCGCTTCATCGATCGCGTTCTTTCTTCGACGGAAGAGAATCCGGCACCATATTTCCGCAATCAGATCCTTTACGAATTATTCCCATCGTTAAAGCAAGACATAGAACCGCTTCCGGAATATTTTCAACCAAACTGGCTGCCTGATCATTACATGGTCAAGTATGTGAATAAGGTGTTAAACCGCGGAGCAGCGCTCGAGCTCTACATCGGAGGACAGGGTGGAGCTTTTCCAGTATTGCATTATGACGGCGCCGGAAGCCACGCATTCCTGATGCAGATATACGGCCAGAAAAGATTCATCATCTACCCTCCAAGCCAGGAACTGTTTCTTTATCCCTCACCGGATAAACAAAACTTTTCCCTGATAAGCAACATCTACAATCCCGATCTCGAGAAATTCCCGCTGTTCACAAAAGCGGAGCCCACCGTCTTCATTCTGGAACCCGGGGAAATGCTGTTTATTCCCAGTCACTGGTGGCATACCACCAAGATGTTATCTCCGAGCATTTCCATTTCGGTTAACGTGCTGAATCAATCGAATTGGCACGAACTCGTCAACTTTGTATCCATGCGGAGACGAAATCCATTAGTGTCGTTTGCCAGCCGCGTGTACCTCACTGGCGCGGGGGCAAAGAGATCATGGCGCGATCGTGGTTGGCGCAAACGCGCCCAAAAATCCGTCGGCTCCGATCGCTAAAGTATATGCGGGCGTAATTTAACTTGCCTTTGATAAGTCCGCTTCAGCCTTCACTACTTGGGAGTTTTTCGAAGTATTAAACCGACATGAATCGCATTCCCCTTCCCGACGCCTTCCCGCTATCCCCGATGCAGCAGGGGATGTTGTTCCATTATTTGCAGGATCCGCACTCCGGCGTAGACATCGAGCAAATTGTGCTTCATTTGCCGGAACCTATTGATCCCCGCCGGTTGGAACTGGCCTGGCAGTGGCTGGTGCGGCGCCATGATGTTTTGCGCACGAAATTTCTCTGGGGCGGTGCCGAGACACAGCAAGAGGCGATGCCCGATGTAGTGGTGCCATTTGTAGTTGAAGTTGCGCACGGATTGCCGGAGTCTGATCAACGCGAACGACTGAAGGTGTTCCTACAGACTGATCGCGTCCGCGGCTTTGATCTGCGCGCCGCTCCCATGCTCCGACTAACCCTTTTTGAATGGGGTGAAGCGTCTTTCTCATTAGTGTGGACTTTCCACCATGTGTTGTTAGATGGAAGGTCCTATCCCACCCTGCTTCGCGAAGTTTTTGAAGCGTACTCGGAACTTGCCACAGGAGATGTCTCCGAGCGCGCGCAGCCATCGCCCTACCGCCGATACATTGAGTGGCTGCAAAAAGAGAATTTCAATGCGGCAGAATTGTTCTGGAAAAAACAGCTTACCGGTTTTACCGCCGCGACGCCGCTGGTGGTGGACC
>CAXMLS010000079.1:0-5396 GCA_964194235.1 uncultured bacterium
GCCTTTAACGTTCCATCCCGGCGATGTGAGATGTACTTCGTACCAGATCGACGGCACGCTCATTTCCAGATGCGTATCGTTCGCAAGCAGCGGTTTACCCGTCGCTGTGTGCGCTCCGCTGACTACCCAGTTATTGCTTCCCAATCCGTGCCGGATTTCTCGCGGCGCTCGCGTCAAATAATCTCGCACCGAATCCCACAGCACGGAGTTAACACCCCTTGCCTCTTCTGTTTCGTGAACACGAGCCGTAGCCTTCAGCACATCATCCGACTGCATCTCGTCATCATCTTCGTCATTGGCATCCGTCTGCGAACCGTCTTTCTTATTCCGCGGATCGCCGACAACAATGTGGTCCATGGCTGCATCCACGGCAAAAAGGTCTTTAGCCCGATCCGCTCCCACGCGAGTGGTCACGTTCGCGCGGTTGATTTCGTCCTCCCACGTATCGGTCAGCGTCTGGTACATGTACGCCGAAATCACGTTGCTGTCTGCCGGTACCCACGGCTGCGGTTTGTAGTGCAACAGCGAAAATTCCAGTGGCAGATGCTTCTGATTGTGTTGAATAAATTGATTCACCCCCCGCGCATATGCCTCGATGAGCGCTCGCGATTCTGCGTCCCCGCCCGCGGCATCGTGTTCCGCTGCACGTGCAAACCCGAATGTACGAAACCCTTTATCGACCGGAATAGCCGCCGGCCCAAATATTTCTGATAGCTGTCCGCGGGCCGCTCGGCGCAACAAATCCATCTGCCACAAGCGGTCCTGCGCCATGACGTAGCCTTGCGCTTCGACCATATCCTCGATCGAAGACGCCGCGATGTGCGGGATTCCCCAGCCATCGCGCTCCACAATCACGTTTTTGCTGATGCCGCTCACAACAATTTGTCCATCCACCTTCGGCAATGGCCGGTAAACGAAGCACCAGATCGTCGCGCCAACCGCAATCACGCCGATCACCGCTAACCAACCGAAGACCCGCAGTACTTTTCGCAATTTGTCCTCGCTACGTTTTCTTTCCCGTCGAGTGTAGAAGACGCGCTACCTCCAGGCAACGTCTCAACTGGCGGTATTTGTCTGCTGCTACAATGCGACAGGGGCTCACGACCTTATGTTTGTGGTGCGCTTAATCGGTGTGCTTGCGCTCATCGGGCTCAACGCTTTTTTCGCTGCGGCGGAGTTTTCTCTTGTGGCCGTGCGCTTGTCCCGCGTGCGCCAATTGGTCGCCAAGGGTAACCTGCGGGCTCGCGTGGTGGAAACGCTGCTGGGTGATCTGCGCCACGTTGTTTCCGGTGTTCAGCTCGGCATCACCCTGAGCAGCCTTGCGATCGGCGCGCTGGGCGAGTCCAGCCTCGCGAAAGCGTTTCAGGACATCTGGCCGGCCTTACCCGGCGCGCATTCCACTTTAATCGCCCATGTGCTCGCCCTCGCCGTCGCTTTCGCTCTTCTTAGTTCGTTGCACGTGGTCATCGGAGAGCTCGTTCCAAAAACACTCAGTCTGGCCCGTGCTGAGCGCGTCGCGTTGCTCGTAGCAGTCCCGTTTCACTGGTTCCTGAATACGTTTCGTTTTGCAATTTACATTCTCGAAGAAACCTCTAACGCCATCATCAAAGCTCTCGGTGTTACCGCTCCACAAAGCCTCAACGTTGCGCATTCCACGGAAGAATTACAGATTCAGATTCAACAAGCCCGCGAACGCGGCCTGCTCGGCGTCGGCGAAGAAAAATTTATCGTCAGCGCCATCGAGCTCGCGCAGGTGCAAGTCCGCGAAATTATGGTTCCCCGCCCGGACATTCACACCCTCCCCGTGGAGTCTTCCCTGGACGACGTAATGCGCGCCTTCGCCACCACGCAACGCTCGCGCATCCCCGTCTATCGTGGCTCCGAAGACTCGATTCTCGGTTTTGTACACATCAAAGACATGTTGTGGATACTTCTCGACCGGGAACGTCGCGCTGCTGAGAATCTTCCGCCGCCCACATTCGATCTTCGCCGCGTTCTGAGGGAAGTCCTGATCGTGCCTGAAACCAAGCCAGCCAGCGAGCTTTTGCCGGAATTGCGCGCGCGCCATGTCGGTATGGCCATGGTCGTCGACGAATTCGGCAGCATCCTCGGACTGGTCACGCTCGAAGATATCCTTGAACAGGTCGTCGGCGAGATTCACGACGAATTCGACGTGGTCGAGCAACCGGTGACCCTCGCGGACGGCGCAGTGGTCTTCGACGCCGCGTTGAACGTGCGCGATCTGGACACCCAGTACAACATTCCACTGCCGGAAGATCCCGCTTATGCCACTGTTGGTGGATTCGTTCTCGATCAACTTGGCTTCATTCCCAAAGGCGGCGAAAGCTTCGAGTTCGGCAGCTGGCGGTTCACAATTGTGGAAATGGATGGCCGGCGCGTAGCCCGCGTGAAGATTCAACGCATTCGCCCGGTGATGGAAGCGGGGAAGCCCGCGGATTCATCCGCTGTACTGGCGCAACCAGTGAAAGGATCGAAAATTGCTCAAAACAATTCTTAGCTGTACGCACCTGCGCGAAATGTTGTAAGCCAAACGAGATGCCGCGCTATTTCGTCAAACGTTTCCTGATGACCCTCCCCGCGCTCTGGCTGGTGCTGACGCTGGTATTCCTCATGATCCACATCGTTCCCGGCGATCCCGTGGAACAAATGCTTGGCGAAGGAGCCGCGCCCGGGGAACTCGCACAGCTTCGCCATTCATTGGGACTCGACCGCTCGCTGCACGCGCAGTACGGTCACTATCTCTGGGATTTGGCGCACGGTAATCTCGGCCAATCGCTGAAGTTTCAGGCTCCCGTGCGGCGCATTATTTTTGAGCGTTACCCTGCAACTCTGCAGCTCGCATTTCTCGCTCTTCTCGTTTGCGCCGCGATTGCTGTGCCCGCCGGTGTTCTTGCCGCTCACCGGCGGGGCGGCGGGCCCGACCGCGCCGTCGGCGTCTTCACTTTGTTCGGTCTGGCTATCCCGAATTTCGCTCTCGGCCCCCTCCTGATCCTGCTGTTCTCCATCGAATTGGGGTTATTGCCGGTTTCCGGGCGCGGTGGTCTTGCCTACTACATTCTTCCCGCTGCGACTCTAGGCGCGGCCTTAGCGGCAATCCTTACCCGCATGGTCCGTGGTTCCATGCTGGAAGAGTTGTCCAGCGATTACGTTCGCACCGCGCGCGCCAAAGGCTTGTCGAACGCCGCCGTTCTCTTTCGCCACGCGTTTCGAAACGCGCTGATCCCCATCATCACCATTCTCGGTTTGCAGTTCGGAACGCTCCTCGCCGGCACCATCGTCACCGAAAGTATTTTTTCCTGGCCCGGCATCGGCCGCTTGACCGTGCAAGCCATCTCGTCGCGCGATTACCCTCTGCTGCAAGGCTGCATTCTCGTCATCGCCGTCTCCTACGTGCTCGTAAATTTGCTCACCGATTTGCTCTATACGGTGATCGATCCGCGGGTGCGCCTCTCGTGAGCGCCACGAGTGCGATCTCCCCGCTTCGTCAATTCCTGCGCCAGAGCGTCCTCGCACGCACTGGATTTATTGCCGCCATAATTTTGCTCCTTGCCGCCTTGCTCGCGCCCTGGATCGTTCCCGCCGATCCTGCCGCGCAAAATCTTCCGCTGCGTCTGCAATCGCCGTCGCAGGCTCACTGGATGGGCACCGATGAGCTTGGCCGTGACATTTTGTCCCGCACCATTTACGGAGCGCGCGTTTCTCTGCTCGTAGCCATTTCCGTGGTGCTCGGCTGCGGATCCACTGGTTTGTTCATCGGCATGATCGCCGGGTACGCAGGCGGATGGTTCGATCGGTTCGTCAATCTACTTCTCATCAATGCATTCCTTTCTTTCCCGGGAATTCTTTTGGCCATCGCCTTTGCCGCATTCCTTGGTCCCGGGATTGGAAAAGTAATTCTCGCTCTTGTCATTACTGGATGGGCCGGCTACGCGCGTCTTGCCAGAGCGCAAGTTTTGAAAGCTAAGGAACTCGAATTTGTCCTTGCGGCGCGCTCGCTGGGAGCTTCCGACCGTCGCATTATCGTTCGTCATTTGCTGCCCAATATTTTGCAACCCATCCTCATCCAGGCGACTATCGGCATGGCCGGAGCCATCCTCGCCGAATCCACCCTCAGTTTTCTTGGTTTAGGTGTTCTCGCCCCCCTGCCCAGCTGGGGTGCCATGCTCAACGACGCGCGCAGTCATCTTTTTGACGCACCGCACATGGTGGTCTTTCCCGCTCTCGCCGTAATGACCGCCGTGCTCGCCTTCAATTTGTTGGGCGATGCCTGGAGAGACTGGCTCGATCCGCGCACACGTTCGCAAATGGCCGCGCTCGAGCATTCGCGCTAAATAATTCAAAGTTGAAATGTAATGTAAGCCGATGGTCAGGTAAGTTTAGGTTCGGAACTCAATATTCCAGCGCCTAACTAGCTTTTCGAAAGAATCACAGCCGTCCCGCGGCCAATCGCCAGCTTCCGTGCGGCATTCGCCTTGTTCACTGCGATCTCTACGTACCCGCTGGAACCGACGTACGCAATCGGTTCGTCTGCCGCGCCTTTCGCAAACGTGTCCACCAGCCGCGACACCGTGTGCGCTCCGATTTTCAGGTTCAGCGCGCCGCCGTTTTGTGCCGACGCCGGTAAATCCTCGGCACGAAAATTCGTCATCACGTTGCCGAACGAGTCGATCCGCAGCACCACTCCATGTGTCGCGCCGTCCACTTCCTTGGCTTTCGGCAGAACGAATCGTTTGTAGTCTTGGATTTCTTCGCCCATTGCCGCCGTCTGCCAGCCCTTCGAGAGCCATGCGGCCACCGGCGCAAAGACATCCCGCCCATGAAAGGTTTTGCTTACCGGCTGCAGAAAATAATGTTCCGCATTCGCATGCCGGACCACCACGTTATCCTGCTCGCGCTCGTAAATCAGCGACAGCACGCCATTGTCCGGCGCCACAAAGTACTGATTCTGCGCCGAAACCAGCAGTGGCCGCCGTTCCGTGCCCACTTCCGGGTCTACCACTACCAGGTGAATGGTTCGCGGTGGAAAATAGGAATAAGCTGCGCCGATCGTCAGCGCCCCATCGAGCAGGTCGTACGCGTTCACGTGATGCGTAATGTCCACGATCGTCAGTTCCGGGTTGATCTTCAACAGCACGCCCTTCAGCGTGCCTACCAGGTGATCGTTCGTTCCATAGTCGGTTGTCAGCGTGATAATCGGATTGGCCACTTCTTCTCCCGCTTTGTTTCTGAACGGTGGTATCGCCCGCTGAAGTTGCCGCACTACGGGGAACACCGTACTAATCGACGCTATCGAAGGGAGGTGCGTGCGTCAACAAAACACGCACAAACTGCTGTGCAAGCCACAACAGCTAATTCTGTCTCTTATACACATCTCC
>CAXMLS010000080.1:0-7694 GCA_964194235.1 uncultured bacterium
GCTTTCGCAAAAGGGCAGATGCATGTACAGCGAGAGCGGCGTCTTCGAGCGATTAGCTTCGACGTGTACGGATTCCAGATCGTCCGAGCCGAACTCATCGTTCCAGACGGGCGCGGTGGGATAGCTGGTGTAGCGTGGCCCAGGTCGGTTGTACTTGGCGAGAAATTCTTCGTTGACGTGCAGTTCGTCGCGCATCTGCCGCAGGCTGGGAGTGATGAGCGTCACAGGCGTTATCCTTCAGCGTACTTGCGTAGCTCGGATGGCTTCGCCAAGCAAATCCGAAAGCGATTGCTGGCCAGTCTCGATAAACATCCGCGCGTTCTCCACGGGCGTTTGCTGAAGAATGCCGTGGCCAAGATTGAGAATGTGTCCGGTTCCGGCCAGCGCGGACATGGCGTCCATCGTCGCGTTGCGAATTTTCTCAGGGGGCCCCAGCAAGATAGCGGGGTCCACGTTGCCCTGCAAAGCAATCTTCGGCCCCAGCGTTTTTCGCAAGGCGGCGAGATCGGCGCGCCAATCAACGCTTAAGACGTGCGCTCCGGAGAGCGCGACCGCGGACATTAAATGATTTGAAGCTTTAGTGTAATAGATGATGGGCACATTACCGCGGATACCAGCGATCACGCGCTGAAGGGCTGGCAATGCGAAGTCCTGGTAATCCTTAAGGCTAAGCTCGCCGCACCAGGTATCGAATAGTTGAACCGCCGAAGCGCCTGCGGCGATCTGCGCGTTCAAGTACGGAACCGTCGATGAAGCGATCTTAGACAGGAGCTGGCGGAAGGTTGCAGGGTCGTGGTAAAGAAAACTCTTTGCGGTGGCGAAGCCGTCTTTGGTTTTGCCCTCGACCATATAACAAGCGAGGGTCCAGGGCGCGGCGGCGAAGCCCAGAACTGGAATATCAAGGCCCACATTTTTTACGATGCGCCGAATCGCTTCGGGCAAAAATCCGGTTTCTGCTTCCGGGTCGAAAATACGGAGCTTGTCCACGTCCGCGCGATCGCGAACGGGGTTCGGCAAGTTCGGACCGGCATCGCCTAGCTCAAGCTTCAGTCCCATCGCCTCGGCTGGAATCAAAATATCGGAAAAAACGATGATGGCGTCGACTCCCAAGAGACGAAACGGCTGCAGGGAAACTTCGACGGCAAGATCCGGTGTCTTGCAGACTTCCAGGAATGGCCGCGTGGCGCGTATGGCGCGGTACTCAGGCAGATATCGGCCGGCCTGGCGCATCATCCACACCGGGATGCGCGTCAACGTCTCACCGCGGCAGGCGCGCAGGAAAAGGTCCTTGCGATTTAGAGGGGTCGGTTGCTCGATCATAGTCCTGGACAAAGAATAGCAAATCCGGCGGGGTCTTGCTTTGAGGGAGTTGCGTTGGTTGGGGCGATTCTGGCGCTTCCACGAAGGACATGAGGCGCGCGCGCAATGGCCATAGTGCGGCGAGTCGGGAGCTCCTGCGCGGTGTGCGTGGCTGGTGCCGTGGGCTATACTGAAAGCACGCGATTTGCTCATCAGCGATTCTGATGCAAGGCGTTCCTGCTTGAGCGCATCGCCCTGGCCAAATGGATCATCTGTATTTCACGTTAACCGTCGTTGCCTACTCCTTGAGCCTGGGGTCTTACCTCGCCTTCCTTAACAGCGGCAAGGCCATGATCGGGCGTGCTGGAACCGTCTTTTTAAGCCTTGGTCTGGTCGTCCACTATTTTGCCCTCTTGGAGCGTTCTCGAGGAACGCACACTGTTCCGTATCACGACCTCTATGGGTCGATGTCGCTTTTCGGCTGGCTGTTGGCGCTAACGTATCTGGGGCTGGAGTTTTATCATCGGCAGCGATCCGTCGGAGCGTTTGTACTGCCATTTATCCTGGTGTTTTTTCTGGCGGCGCATCTCGCTCCGCAAGATCGTCTTTCGCCCACCCCTGCTCACGGCGTGGTTTTTGCGCTGCATGTCACGCTGAGCATTCTGGCGTACTCGGCCTTCGCTCTTTCCTTCGTCCTGAGCCTAATGTTTCTTGGCGAGGAAAGATTGTTGCGCAGTCACAAGCTGAGCAAAGTCGTCTGGCGCTTTCCGCCTCTGGAGCTGTTGGAACGCATGAGCCACTCCAGCGTGCTTGTGGGCGTCGTTTCCATCGCCATTGGAACGGTGCTCGGATTCATCTGGGTGGACCGGCTCACCGGGCAATATTGGTATTACGATCCGAAATACGTGATCACGCTTCTGGTGCTATTTCTATACTTGCTGTACTTCCAGCTTGCGCGCACGACCGCATGGCGCGGTGCGCGGGCTTCCAGACTGTGTGTTTTTAATTTTTTCGTGGTGGTGATGAGCTTCACGGTCGTGAATTTGTATTTGTCGCACGCGCACAGATACTTCTAGGGGAGCGTCAGGCCAGCCGCATGGAAATTGTCCTCGTCGGACTGAATCACCGCACCGCTCCGGTGGAGGTACGGGAGCGCGTATCGTTCAATGCGGAACAGGCTCGCCGCGCCGCCGATGAATTGCGTGCTCGTGGGATTCTGGAAGAGACGCTGGTACTGTCCACCTGTAATCGCAGCGAGGTGTACGGTGTTCCTCCGGAAGCGTCGCACGAATGCGCTCCGGGCCTGTCCTCGTTTCTAAGCGAATTTCATTCCGTGCGCCCCGATGTGCTGAATGGCTCGCTTTACCATCATTACGACCGCCACGCGGTACGGCACCTGTTCCGCGTTTCCGCAGGGCTCGATTCCATGCTGCTCGGAGAAGCTGAAATACTCGGCCAGGTGCGCGAAGCGTACCGCTCGGCGCATGAGCAGGGCGCGACCGGGCCAGTGCTGAATCGTTTATTTCAAGCCGCGCTGGAAGTAGGGAAGCGTGTGCGCTCGGAAACGGAGCTGGGTGCCCGGCCAATGTCGGTGGCGTCGGCAGGCGTGAAGCTGGCGGAACGAATTTTTGGCAAACTCAGTGAACGCACCGCGCTGGTGTTGGGAGCAGGAACAATCAGCGAGCAGGTGATTGCGCAATTGCGCGATCGCGGCATTGCGAAATTGCTGGTGATGAATCGATCGGAAGAACGCGCAGGCGATCTGGCCGGGCAATTTGGCGGCACAGTTCTGCCGTGGGGCGAGTGGGACGCGGCACTGCAGGCACCGGACATGATCGTTTCGTCCGTTTCCGCTGAAGAGCCGGTGTTGCATCGCGAAGTTTTGGAGCGTGCGATGGCCGCTCGCGGCAATCGTTCGCTCTTCCTGATGGACTTGGGCTTGCCACGCAACATTGAGGCGGCAGCCGCGGAACTTTATAACGTATATCTTTACAATCTCGACGATCTGAGCGACATCGTCCAAAAGAATCGCTCGGCACGCGAGAGCGAAATTCCGCGCGCGGAAATTATTGTCGACGAGCACATAGGCAAATTTCTCTCGTGGCAAGCCAGCGTGGAGCTCGTCGGCCTGGTCGATGCGTTAAGGACGCGCCTGCAGGAAGAGCGCGCATCGTTTATCCAGGCGCGCATGGAGTCCATGAAGCACCTCAGCGTCTCCGACCGGGAGCGCATGGAAGCGCTCATGGACGAATTGCTTTCGAAATTGTTGCTGGAACCGGCTGAGCGGCTGCGCGGAGAAAAAGAACTGCGGCGTAAAATTCAAAACGTGGAAGCGCTGCGCGATTTGTTCCTTTCAAATCGGGAGAAGCCGTGAGGCTATTGCGTATCGGCACGCGCGGGAGCCTGCTGGCCAAGTGGCAAGCGGAGTCCGTGCGCAAAAAACTTTTCACGAACACCGGCGTGGAATGCGAAATCGTGATTATCAAGACTTCCGGCGATAAAATGCAGCAAGCGCCGCTTGCGCAAATTGGCGGGAAGGGCGTTTTTATCAAGGAACTGGAAGAGGCGCTGGTGGATGAGTCCATCGACCTGGCGGTTCACAGCGTGAAAGATATTCCGACGGAAACGCCCCCGCGGCTGAGCTTTCCGGCTGTCTGCCGGCGGGATGATATTCGCGACGCGCTTATTTCCGCAACTGGAGCGACGCTCGAGAATCTGCGCCCGCACGCACGTGTGGGCACCAGCAGCCTTCGCCGACAAGCACAATTGCTGCGCCTTCGACCCGATCTGGATATTCGTGAATTGCGCGGCAATGTGGATACGCGCCTGCGAAAAGTGGACTCCGGCGAATACGATGCCATCGTGCTTGCTAAAGCAGGGCTCGATCGGCTGGAGTGGAGTCACCGAATTTCAGAAACTTTCTCGCCTGATGTTTTTATGCCAGCGGTAGGGCAGGGCGCGATCGCCATCGAGGCCCGGGCTAACGATAACGAAGCTGCCGATATGCTGGTGAAATTGGACGATGCCGAAACGCGTGCCGCAATCATCACGGAGCGCGCGCTGCTCGCGGCACTGCATGGCGGCTGCCAGCTGCCCATCGGGGCGTGGGCGCGAATTGAGCGCGGGGAAATGGTGTTGGACGCGTGTGTGACTTCCGCGGATGGCGTCCAATACGTCAATGAGCGGCTTACGGGTCCACCAGATCAGGGAGCAAAGCTTGGGGAACAGATGGCGCGGATGCTGATCGAGGCTGGCGCGCAATCGATCCTTGCGGAAGTGAGCCGCCAGCGTGAATAAATCCAATAGCTCGCCGCTGCTGGGGAAGCGCGTAGTGATCACTCGCGCGGTGCAGCAGAGCGCGGTCCTGTTTGAAACGCTGTCGAAGCTGGGTGCCGAACCGAGCTTGCTTCCGCTCGTATCGTTCGCGGCGCCGGAAGACTTCGCCCCTTTGGACGCCGCGCTGGATCAACTGGAAGAGTTCGATTGGGTCATCTTCACCAGCGAAAATGCTGTGCGTGCCGTCGTGAAACGCGCGAGTGTGCGCGGAAATTTGCGAAATGTTGCCGGAAGGCGTTCGCGGGCGGCTGCGGTCGGACCAACAACGGCGGAAGCGGCGAGGCGCGCAGGATTTTTTGTAGACCATGAAGCGCAAACTCACAATGGAGTTTCGCTGGCCAAGGAATTGGGCGAACGCCTGCGGAATCAATCCGTTTTCTTGCCTCGCAGTGACCGCGCCAATCTGGATTTGCCCGAAGCGCTGCGAAAACATGGGGCGGAAGTCACGGAAGTGATCGCGTATCGCACAGTGACACCGGTGAATCTCGATCAGGAAAAAGTGGCACAGATTATGAACGCCGATGTCGATGCGATTTTATTTTTCAGTCCGACGGCTGTCGAACACTTCGCTGCGCTCGTCGGTGGCGCGCAATTAGCGACGCTGCAGAATCGCTTGGCGATTACGGCTGTGGGCCCAATCACGGCCAATGCTTTGTCGGGGTTCGCGGTAAACCACATCGTGCTGGCGGCCGACACCACGGTGGACGCAGTTGTCACCGCGTTGGAAAACCATTTTGCAGGAGCGACAAATGTTTTGGCGGCCGGAGCGCAGCACGAATGAGTTTCCCCGCACAGCGTGCGCGGCGTTTGCGTCGCACTGAAGAATTGCGCGGGCTGGTACGCGAAACGAATATTAGCGCCGCCAAGTTGATTTACCCGATGTTTGTTTGCGCGGGCAGCAAAATTCGCCGGGAAGTTTCCTCCATGCCCGGCGTATATACGCAGTCCGCCGACCAACTCGTAGAAGAATGCCGCGAGATCGAATCTCTAGGTATTCCCGGAGTAATTTTATTTGGCGTGCCGGAGTCCAAGGATGCGCGCGGCAGCAGTTCAGTTTCCGAAGACGGGGTGGTCCAGCGCGCCATAGAAGCGATTCGCAAGGCAAAACTGAATCTTCTGGTGATAACCGATGTCTGCTTGTGCGAATATACCGATCACGGCCACTGCGGCGTGATTGAGAACGGCGAAGTCGCCAACGATGCCACGATAGGCATTTTGGCGCATCAGGCTGTTTCACACGCGCGGGCCGGCGCCAATATCGTAGCGCCTTCCGATATGATGGACGGGCGCGTCGGCGCTATTCGCGATGCCTTGGACGAACACAAATTTGAAAACATTGCGATTCTCGCGTACTCCGCGAAGTATTGTTCCGGTTTTTACGGGCCGTTCCGCGAAGCCGCGCAGTCCACGCCGCAGTTTGGGGACCGCCGTGACTATCAGATGGATCCCGGAAATGCGCGCGAAGCACTGAAAGAAGTGGAACTGGATCTTGAAGAAGGTGCGGACATGGTGATGGTGAAGCCCGCCCTGCCGTATCTCGATATTGTCCGGCGCGTTCGCGACACGTTTAACGTTCCGGTAGCGGCCTACAATGTCAGCGGTGAATATGCGATGGTCAAAGCCGCCGTGCAAAAAGGCTGGCTGGAAGAAAAGCGTGTGGTGATGGAAATACTCACGAGTATTCAGCGCGCGGGCGCCGAAATTATCCTTACCTATCACGCGAAAGACGCGGCACGCTGGTTGAAGTCATGATAGCTTTGCGCACACTGTCATGAGCTCCGCGCACACAACTGGGAAGCGCGAGCGGATTCGTTCACGCGAGATTTTCCAGCGTGCGGAACGCGTTCTCGTTGGCGGGGTGAACAGCCCAGTGCGGGCGTTCCGCTCGGTGGGCGGCGAACCGCTCATCGTGGATCGCGGTCGCGGGCAATATCTTTACGATGCCGACGGCAATGAACTCCTGGACTACGTGTGCTCCTGGGGCGCGATGCTGCTGGGGCATGCGCATCCCGCGGTGAGCGCGGCGATCGCCGATCAGGCGCAGCGCGGAACTAGTTTCGGCGCAACCACAGAACTGGAAGTCGAACTCGCCACGTTGATAACACGCGCGATTCCCTCTATCGACAAAATTCGTTTCGTTTCCAGCGGTACCGAAGCGACCATGAGCGCATTGCGTTTGGCACGCGGATACACCAAGCGGGACCTGCTGATCAAATTTGAGGGAAATTATCACGGACACGCCGATAGTTTTCTGTCGCAGGCGGGATCCGGTTTGGCGACGCTTGGTATTGCCGAATGCCCGGGAGTTCCGCAGGCGTTGGCGGCGCTAACGTTAAACGCTCCCTACAATGATTTACAGGCGGTTGAAAAACTATTTGCGAAGTATCCCGATAAAATCGCGGCGATTATTGTTGAGCCCATAGCCGCAAATATGGGTGTGGTTTTGCCGGAAGACGGTTTTTTGAAAGGCTTGCGCGAGCTTTCACAGAAACGTGGCGCATTATTGATAGTTGATGAGGTTATCACCGGCTTTCGCCTGCGCAACGGCGCGGCGCAGCAACTGCTGGGAATCGAGGCGGACCTTACGACTTTGGGAAAGATCATTGGCGGCGGAGTTCCCGTGGCAGCGTACGGTGGGCGCGCGGAAATAATGAATCACGTCGCGCCACTGGGCCCCGTGTATCAGGCAGGAACCTTGGCCGGTAATCCTTTGGCGATGGCCGCGGGGATTGCGACGCTTAAGGAACTAGCACGACCGGGCTTGTATGACAGCATTTCGACGCTTGCTCGAAGACTTTCTGAGGGACTTCGCAAAGCTGCGGCCGAGGCTGGAGTCGCCGTTCAAGTGAATGGCATCAGCTCGTTGGCCACGGTGTTTTTCGCGACCGAACCGGTGCGTAATTATGGCGACGCCAAAAGAGCAAATACCAAACGTTATGGCCAATTCTTCCGTAACATGTTCGAACGCGGAATTTTCCTGGCACCGTCGCAATTCGAGGCAGCGTTTGTGTCGGCAGCGCACACTGGCGAAGATATAGACCGTACGCTCGCCGCCGCGG
>CAXMLS010000081.1:0-1633 GCA_964194235.1 uncultured bacterium
TGAGCAATCACGATCCCTACTCCGACTCAGGATGAGCCGGGCGGGCCAAGGAATGGTAACACGCGAGACGTGCTGAAAACGTTGACGGTAAATGAAAAAGGGTGGAGGTTTTTTTCCACCCTTTTCGGTTGTTCCTTATATGTTTACGTTACCGCGCCAGTTAGAAGCGGATAACCGGACCAAACGTGGCGCGCACGTTGTGGTGCGTGCCATTGCTGAAATACATTTCGTCGCCGATATCGAAGCGCAATCCGATCGGACCGGCATGCCCGTCGATTCCGACTCCTGGATAAAAGGTTCCGGTCACGTTGTTTTCGCGCAGCCCGGAAACCGAACTGCTGAAAGTTCCAAACGTTACGGGCGCGTTATCCAGGCGGAAATTCACGAAGCCGCCCTTAACGGTTACGAACGGTTGAATGCCGCGGTGTCCCAGGTTGAAGCGCGGCCCAAACAATCCGTGGAGAACGCGCAGATCCGTGCGTTGAAAAGTAGTCCGCGTAATGCCCGGAATTGAACCATCTGTGAAATTTTCGGTAAATGCCCGGCCGAAGTCATAAGCCATCTCGCCTTCCAGCTTGATGCGTTTAAAAGCCATAAATGACGCACGAGCGCCGACTCCGAGCAGATCGCTATCGGTTTGCGAAACGCGGTAATAATCCGCGAAAACGCCGACCTGCACGTGCTCGTTATCTTGCGCAAACGCCCCCGGTACGAAACATCCCGCAACAAACAGTAGTAACAATGCGACTCGCTTCATACGTATCTCCTAACGGTTAAATGGATTAAAACCCAATCGAACATCACCCACAACACCCACACCCAAGCAGCTACTTCGCTCTGCGTGTTTGATGATCTACGTACGAATGGGGTTGACTGGATGTCGATAACTTCCGAAACAAATATTAGGAGGGTTTACAGGAACTATTTACCGGCCATACGGAATTGCCTGTAGAAACACTTCAGGACGAACTTTTTTTTCGTGGATTTCTTGGTCTTCGGCAACAGTGCCGCCCAAATTATGGCACTTCCGCGCGTTCCGGTGTGTCGATGCGAATCTCCGTCAGGTCCGATAGCAAATTCGCCGCCCAGCGGTACACGTTATGTTCGCGCACGTGCACACGCATGTGATGCATGCGCGAATCCTGCTGTTCCTCGGGCATGTCCAGCGCGCGATGAATGGCATCCGCAAGTTGCTGCACATCGTATGGATTGATGAGCAGCGCATCGCCCAGTTCAAGTGACGCGCCGGCAAAGGTGCTGAGAATCAAAACACCTCGTTCGTCATCGCGTGCAGCCACAAATTCTTTGGCAACAAGATTCATTCCATCATGCAGCGATGTGACCAGGCACACTGAAGCTGCGCGATAATAGCGTGCGATTTCTTCGTGGGAGTGATGTTTCGGCAGTAGAACGATAGGCTTCCATCGGCCCACCTGAAACTTTATGTTGATGCGTTCGGCTTCCGCCGTGACTTGATCCATAAATTCACGGTAGCGCGCGATGTCCGTTCGGCTCGGCGCGCCGATTTGCACAAAGCTGAAGCGCCGTTGATACGCCGGATACAATTCCAGAAAACGTTCGATCCCGTGAAAGCGCTCGATGATTCCTTTTGTATCTGTCTCTTATACACATC
>CAXMLS010000082.1:0-4110 GCA_964194235.1 uncultured bacterium
GATGTGTATAAGAGACAGCCATTAGAGTGTGCCCGGCAAATCGCGCCATCATGGAAGAACTCTGCGTCAAGAGCTGAGATTGTTCGAACGCTTCCAGTGCTCGCCCTCGCGAAAGTAAAAACTCCGGCCATTGCTTGTGACCAAGTTCCGCCAGTTCGCCGTGTGCCGGCAGGGAGAACGATTCGCGCAGCAGTTGCTCCGCAACCTTCATTTGCCCCAGCAGCTGATAGCACATCGCCAGAAGACTCAGGTTGTGGGGGCGATGCCAATCGTACTCAGGAGAAATATGTTCGGCGCGATAGTAGGCGTTCTCGAGTTCGTTCGCAGTCCGGAACTCCTGAATAGCGTCTTCGATTCTCCCCGCCCGGCGAAGTTCATGCCCACGCATGTGATGCGCGTGCGGAATGGAGGAAGACACGCGCAAGTACGCTTCGCTATGAATAAGCGCATCTGCGGTGCGTCCGATGTTTTCGTAGGAATGGGCCAGATAATGGTGCGCCGCGGAGTTCTCGGGAGAGGCGGCCAGCGCGGCTTGGTAGAACGCAATGGAATCCAGGTCGCCAGTCTGACCATGACCTGCTCCCGGACCTTCATCGGCAAAGCCTCGCAAGATCCATAGCCCCGGGTCGAGGGGACTGGCCATCAAGGCGTCATAGATGGCTTTCCGGTAGGCAACAAATTTGTCGACGTCCTGTTTGTCCTCGAGAAATTCGATTTGCTTCTCGCGGATTTCAATCCGACGTTTCTCCTCGTCGGTCACCTTTTCCGAAAGTGAGCGTGCCTTGTCTATGGCCGCCCGCGCTGCGGGAATGTCTTGCAACTGTACATAAACGTCGCAGAGCCCGACATGCGCCGCCGCTAGGGTAGCATCACGCCGCAACGCTTGATGGAATGAGCGCGCCGCTTCGATCCAGACATACGAACTGAAATAGTTAATCCCTTGATCATAAAAAGCTTGGGCTTCCGCAGAGGATGTGCTGACCTTCTCGTGCAGGTTCCCAATGTCATGGCGAAGGGAGACTGGCCGCTCCAGGATGTTCTGCGGTATCCAGCCAACCACGGCGTGTTCATCGTGGCCCTGGTGCTGCGCCAGAACAGGGGCAGTCCCAAGCGTGAGAATGAAAATACCAAGGAATACCGCGTCGGCAATAATCAGGAATGCGAAGGCTTTTCCTCTGCCAACATTAATTGCTTTTTTCAGGAAGCCAGGTCCAGGTAGCATCTTCCGCTGCAATTTTCTTGTCAAACCTCGGTTACCTCAACGGAGCGAACGTAATGCCCAGAATCCAATCGCTTTGTTTCCAGCATCGGATCTGCAACCCGTAACCGGATTATATAAGTTCCCAATGCTTTGGGTGTCCACGCATGTGACCAGAAACTCCACGGATCGTTGGTGGTCTGTGAAAAGTTATCGACCCGTACGTAGTCCTCATCCGGATTGAATCGTATCTCCAAGGTCTTTATCAGCCGCGAACCTCCCCACAGGATGCCGGCAACGCGGTACTTGATCTTCCCATCCACCAGCCACTTTTCTACGCGGATTGGCATCGCCGCCTGATCAATTTTTGCAGGCCGGTATTCTCTCGCGAGTTCGGGCACGCCTTCTTGGTGAGTTCGTGCGGCGAATTCCTGCATTTGCGAGGTGGCTTGCACTTCCTCGTCGACGAAACTGATCTCGTTGACCCATTTTATGCAGGTGCAGCCATACCAGCCCGGCACTACCAGGCGAACCGGTGCGCCATGGTCTTTCGTGAGTGGTTGGCCGTTCATGGCGGTGGCCAGAAATGCTTTCGAACCTGCGAGTTGTTCCATGGTGAAGACCCAATCCGCGCCGGGAACGGAACTAGCCGAGTCCGCAGAATAACGATCGAAGCCGGAGATCCTGATTCGAGTAGCCTTCCGCTTAGGTTTGCAGGTCTCCAGGAGCGCGGACACAAGAACGCCGCTCCAGTCGGCCACGCTAAGCATTCCGAACTTTGTTGCGCGCGTGTTCCCCGAGCATTCCATCAGGTGCAGCCCGGACGGCCTCACGTTGTAGTGTAAATCCTCCATCGTTAGGATTGCTGGTTTGTCGACCAGTCCACTCACTCTGATGTGCCATGCTTTCCCCTCTTCTAACAGGGACGATGCACGAGTGCGGACATAGAACGCTTCGGTAGCAGGGAAAGGATTCTCCGGGCTAAATTTTGAAAGATCGGAGAACAAACGTCCATCGAGCTCGGATCCGACGATGGTATCGACAGGCGTACGGCTCTCGCCGACAAAATCGAGGACTCCGATCTGCTTCCCCGCTGCAAAATCATCATATGAAGGCCCGACCTTCAATTCGAACGCTGCAATATTCTCGAAACCGGTGAGCAACGTACCACCGCACATCATCGATAGTCGTAGGAACTCGCGGCGCGTGGCGATGGATATGGGCTTGCGGGTCAACTAGCCACCAGAATACGTAAACTTCTCGACCAATAGTAAAAGCGTGTGCATCGGACTTCTACCCTCAAGATAGAAAAAGGGGCCAACCCTTTTTGGGCGGCCCCTGATCCCAAGTTTGGTGGTTCAGATTAGAAGTCGAACCGCAACCCTATCTGAATGTAGCGTGGTGAATTGAATTGATTGCTGGGAACTCCAAATGCACCCGGGCCGGACAAATCCATTCCAGGTTCGTTAGAGAAATATGAATCGCCTCCACTGCCGAACATCACGTGGTTGAAGGCATTGACGAATTGCACGTCGAAGCGCGTAGATACGCGCTCGGTGATGCGCGTCCGCTTCGATACCGCCAAGTCCACGTTCCAACGCATCGGACCCCGGACGCGGCCAAAGCCAAGTGTTTTGTCGGAGAAAGTCGGATAGCGGAATAACCCTGTAACGAGCGGATTCCCACTTGCATCCACACATCCCTGGAGAACCGTGGCGCAACCCAATGCATCAGGGTTCTTGAACATATTGGGCACGCCGCCGGTACTTCCGGTGCCATAGTTAGCGTTCGATGTGGGATTGTTCACGCGTGTTTGATTGAATGTGCCTGATCCTGTCGGAATCAGCCCCACCGAGTTCCCGTTTGACGGCGTGCTGCCGAATTCCGAGGTGCATGCCGTAGAGTCGTAGACCATATCCGGCAAGCCACTCGCAGCCACGTAGACGCCCGAGACAGACCAGCCACCGAACACCCTATCGGCAAAAGCACCAGTGGCCATCTTCTTGCCCTTGCCGAAAGGCAGCTCGTAGTTGACCAGCAGGTTGAAGGCATGCCGCCGGTCGAACAACGACGGGCCATAACTCCGGTGATGGTCAAAAGCGTCGGGAATGGCGCCGGTGCATTCCTGAGTGACACCGAAGTTATCCAGCGCGTGGGAATAGGTGTAGTTCGCATCGAACGTCAGACCGTTATAGGCCCGTGATCGCAGGGTGACGAAACCCGCTTGGTAGTTCGCGTAGGTGAAGCTTCCGCTCCAATCCAGGGAACCAACCTGCGTATTCGCCAGCGTCATCGGCCCGGTGGTGAAGTTGGGCTCTAGGAGCGTCCACAGGGCACCGGCACCGTGGAACGGCCAGTAAGGGTTGCCGTTGTTACTATCAAACACGGCAGCAGCCGCAGTGCACGAGTTGAAGCCACCGCAGAATGAGGCCGGCAACATTGCCTCAAACCAAGGTTGAGAGGTGACGGCACTGGGGTCTTTACCACCCTGGAGCTCAGCCGCTACGGCATCGAATGCTTGCGCGAAGGTTTGTTTCGTCCCTTTCGGTGTAAACATGTAGGGGATATGGTTTAGATCGATATTGCCGTACAGGTCCCTAGACCAACGGCCGACATAGCCCACTTCTAGGATCATCTTGCCGGGCAGTTCGCGCTGGACGCTGAAATCGATCGAGTCCGAGCCGCCAGTGACGTAGTGCGGATCGAGGCGGAAGTCTCTGCTTTCGAAAACGCTGTTGGCGTTCGCTGGCTGAATGCCGCTGGGTGACCCCAGCCCCGGGATAATTACGCCACCGCTTACAGCTGGAAGCGGCGGAACGGTAATGTGGTTTCCATCTACACCAATACGGAAAGCCGTAGTCGGTTTGGAGAACCCGCTGCACGCACCCTTAGTACTGTCTCTTATACACATC
>CAXMLS010000083.1:0-3252 GCA_964194235.1 uncultured bacterium
AGTATCATCCTGACCTCGAACAAGAGCTACGGGGACTGGGGATCGATCTTTGGTGATTCGATCATTGCCACGGCGATCCTGGACCGGTTGCTGCACCACTCGACGACCATCAACATCCGAGGCGAAAGCTACCGGCTGAAAGACCGCCGCAAAGCTGGACTGCTACCACCGCGAGGGCAGGACGGGGCGGAGGCCGCGCCTCGCCCCTTGGCCCCGGACTCCGTTACGCCCAAAACGCGCCAAAAGACGGCGCTGGGCTCCACTCCGTCCGAGGCCAAGGGGGAATCTTTATGAGGTTCGGGGGTGGGGAATTTTCGACCGGTACAACGGGGAATTTTCAACCGGAGTTGACATTTCTTCCACCCGACGGCCTGGAGCGTGCGCAATGGGCACAGTTTATCGGGCGCTTTCATCCATTAGTGATTCATTTTCCTGTCGCGCTAATCTTGCTGGTGCCTGCATTGGAGTTGGCGGGTAGGAGCCGATATTTCCCTGATCTAGGCCGCTCTGTAGATTTCGTATTGGCGCTCGCAGTCTTGAGTGCCATCGTCGCTTCAGCTCTTGGGTGGTGCTTGGCACGGAGTGGCGGGTACTCTGGTCCATTGGTAACACAACACATGTGGGGCGGGGTATCGCTGACGGCAGCTTGCTGCTTGTGTTGGGTATTGCGCGGGCGCGTTCGTGGCGAGCGGGTAGATCTCATAATATTCTCTCGCGCTTGTAGTTGCTGTGGGTCTTGTGTCCTGGACAGGGCATCGGGGTGGTCAATTGTCGCAAGGGGATAATTACCTCACAGAGTACACGCCGGCAGGACTGCGTGGATTGCTAAGAATATCGGCCCACGATAGCACCAAGACAATATCCTCCATGGGCGGACCAGGCACTTTGTACGGTAGTCGCATCCAATCCATCTTCGCGGGGCACTGCGTCACCTGCCACGGTCAAACCAAGCACAACTCCAATCTGCGGCTGGACAGCTACGAAGCGGTAATGCACGGCGGTAAGCATGGCCGAGTCATTAAGGTCGGAGAGCCAAAGAGAAGCGAACTTTTTCGTCGCATCACGCTGCCTCCCACCGACAATGGTTTCATGCCCGCCGAAAACAGACGGCCCTTGTCCGCAAGTGAAGTAAAGCTGATCGAGATATGGATTTCCGCTGGAGCCTCGGGTACGCTATCGGCGGACGTCTTCCAGGGTTTACCCACGGCTTCGACTGAAGTTGCCGAAGTGACTTTTGAGGAAAGTGATCCCGCTGCTGTTGCAAAACAACGGGCCACTCTCGCGCCCACGGTTGCACAATTGCAAAAGCTGTTCCCTAATACGGTGGACTACGAATCCCGCGGCTCGGCTGACCTCGTGGTCGACATGTCGCTTTTGAGTTCCAAATTTGGAGATGGAGATCTCGCCGCGCTGAAGCCTCTCGCAGATCGCATTGTCGTAGCGGATTTCTCCAACACCGCCATCACCGACCGCTCCGCCACTGCGATCGCCGCCATGAAGCGTTTGCGCGTGCTGCGTCTCATGCACACGAAAATCACCGATGCGACCGTGCAGGCGCTCGGCACCCTGGATCAACTTAAGTCTTTGAATGTCTTTGGAACGGCGGTTACACCTGCCGCTCTGCCGGTTGCTGAGCACATGCCCAAGTTGCAGCACATCTACACTGGAGAAACAAAAATTACAGCGGAGGCTTCCATGCCCGAAGCTGTGAAAAGCAAAGTGGTATTTTGAACGTCTCGCTGTCAAGACTAAAAACAAACATCCAGCCGGAGGCGCTTCCATTGTTCCCATGCCTCACGACAAAAATGAATTCCCGGCGTGGACCCCAATAGATCTAAGCAACGGATACAGGCAATCCCTAGATCCTGACCAACTTCGTAACACGCCCCGAATGGTTCCAATCAGAGACATAGACGTTGGCATCCTGATCGATGTGGCATCCATGAGCCGCGCTGAATACCGCGGGGGCGATCTGGTCCGGACTCACTTCGTAGTTCGCCCACTGTGCTTTCTGCGGGTTGTCCCCGAGGAAGGCTACCGGCATATTGTCTTTGTCAAGGATCGTGACCCGTCCCTGCAGCTCAGAAACCACTACATACTCTCCATGGAAACTCACTTGGCAAGGACGACGCAGGTGTAGGGTGACATGGCCCACAAACTTTCCATCGAGATCGAAATGGCTGAGGCGAAAGTTTTCCCGGTCGCATACCAGCAGGAGTGGCTGCCCATAACGCGTGTCAAGCGCAGCCCCATGGCAGCAATTGCATTTGCCATCCGCATCCCCCATCCCGGCAAAACTCGCCTGATAATTGCCGCGCTTGTCGTATTTGAAAATGCGCGAATCGCCATATCCATTCGCGATAAAGAGGGAGCCGTCAGGCGCCGGCACAGCGGCAGTGATTCGCCATTCATTCGGAGCATGAAATCCCGCTTCGGATGGTGCAGTGATTTCCTTTACGACCGTCCCGTCGGTTTTAATCTTGATAAAGAGCCAGTTTTCCTTCGGCGTTCCCTTTTGAACGGTGCAGTAAAAATACTCTGCGCCATCTTCTTCGGCATGCACCAGGGAATGGACCCCGGGGTAAGCATTGGCAATGGTCTTCAGAAGTTTCCCATCTTTGTCGTAAACAAGGATGCCCGTGGCGCTTTGCGTGCTGACATAAAGATTTCCGGCTTTGTCGTTTGCGATCCCGCCATGGGTTCCCCCAAAAACCTGCCCTTCCGGCAATTGGCCCCAATGACGAACCACCTTGTAGGTCCATTCGCCATTGCCGGTGCGAAGCTGGACCGGGTCGGCGGACTCTTCATTGTCTGCTGCGCCGCCTTGTACCGGAGAAATGCTGAGCGTGGTCAACGCGAAGGTCGTTGCGGTGCAAAACTGACGCCGATTGATCGAACTGGCAAGAGGAATCGTAGGGTTGCTTGGTTTCATAGCGGACGCCTGGTTACGCAGTAACCTCTCGCGCAATCGAATTCAGGGAGACAAGCTTTTTCTTTTACTGCGAAGACTGGCACAGCAGTGTATTGCCCATTACCATCGATCATGGTGAATGCTCTTCGCAATTCCCAAAGTATATATTACTTTTGGACAGGATTGTCGAAACCAAAGAGTGCGGTGGGGGACTGGCAGCGCAGTCTCAAACGGCTATTCGAACTTGGCGGCGTCCCTGACGCACATGCGCGCCGTTTCCGTGATGCTTTTTCCGTTGAGCTATTGCTCGCAGGCGAGCCAATGGAACGCGTGTCGATCCT
>CAXMLS010000084.1:0-10546 GCA_964194235.1 uncultured bacterium
AGATGTGTATAAGAGACAGGCTTAGGCACCTTATCCTTCGCGTCTTTGGAAAAGATGTTGAGGCTCAAAAGGCAAAGAGGCGCTGAGTACATAGTGAAGACCGAATTAGTGATTCGAAATTCCACTGCCGCTGAACGGAAATCGGCCCTGCAACAGAAGGCGAATTTGATAGCCCGACGCACAGGCTAGACGTAAAAAATTCCTGCCACGAGCGCAATAAAGGCCGCCGAGCCGTCCTAGTGCAAGGCGTTACAGAAAACGCTTGCATGCTTACGCGCTCCCGTTTATCTTCGTCTACTCGAGGGATGTCGTGTGCCTACCCCACTCTCCAATTACCCCAGCGATAGCCTGCTTGCATTCGAGATTGCTCAGCAACCTGATGTGTGGCCGACCACGCTCGAACGCGTGCGGTCCGTGGCCTTCCCGCAGAGCCCGGAAAACTTACCTGTCATCCTCACTGGCGCAGGTACTTCAGCGTACGCAGCCTCCGCCATCGCGGATGCTTGGCCGCAGGCCCGCGCGATTCCCACTACCGATCTCTTGATTCAGTCCCCGGCAGAAATTGCATCGGCCACGCCGTTACTGCGTGAAGGTGGGCTGCTGATTTCTTTAGCGCGATCCGGCGACAGTCCGGAAAGCACCGCAGTGGTTGAAAAGTTCAAAAAACTTTTCCCTCTCGTGAAACACCTCGCCATCGTCTGTAACGCCGACGGGCGTCTGGCGCACCTGCCCGGGGTTCAAGTTATTACGCTGGACCCTAGGACTAACGATCGCAGCCTAGCAATGACTGGCTCTTTCTCCAATCTAGTTCTGGCTGGACTCTCACTCGTACGCCATCAGCAATTGGCGGAACATCTGCCGGCTATTTGCAGCCACGTTACACGCGGTCTGCAGGAGTCGAACCGCTTGATTGCCGAGGTTGCCCGCACTTGCAAGGACCGCATCGTCTTCCTTACTTCCGCCATGCAAGCGCTCGCCCAAGAAGCAGTGTTAAAAACAATCGAACTCACCGACGGTCGAGTCCTAGCGATGGCAGAGACCTTCCTAGGTTTTCGGCACGGAGCCGTAGGATTTTTGCGGGAAGACACGCCTATCGTGTGCTTTCTTTCTGCTGACCCTCAGAAGCGACTTTACGAATTTGATTTGATCGAAGATCTGCGGGGGAAAAAACTAGGGCGCTTCGTCATCGTGGGAGAAAATGCCGCCGCAGTGACGCAGAGTGACTGGCACCTTCCGGCCATCGCGCCGTTCCTGCCCGACGTGTTGCGCACGCCGTTTGAAGTGCCACGGGCCCAGTTGTGGGCTTATCACTTGGGTGTCAGCTCCGGAGTTGACCCCGATAACCCCAGCCCCAAGGGCACTATCACGCGCGTGGTTAAGGCTTTTCGAATTCACGAAGAGCTCGCGAGCGCTTAAAAAACTAAGACATCAAAAAGTTAAATTCCGGCAAAACTCCCGCCACACCATTCCGTGACCAACAGGGCCAGGACTTTTGCACACGAAAAAACTTCTTCAAGTTCCACGTGCTCTTCCACCGTGTGGGCATAGGCCACGTCGCCCGGCCCGTAAAGTATCGCCGGGAATTTGCCATGCTCCGTGAACAAGCGCAGGTCCGAACCATAAGGCACTCCGTGTATTTGCGGCTGCTGACCCGTCGCCTCCGCGTGCGAATTGCTCAAGGCTTTCACAATGGGCTCTGAAAACGCCGTTTGACCCGGCTCGAACTGCCCTTCGATCCACTCCAACGTCGGGGGATGCTTTCGAAGCCACGGATCACCGGCAGTAATTTGCGCGAGGCAATCGGCAAGGGCGGCCCGGGCGGCGGCGGTCGTTTCGCCCGGGAACACCCCAAAACGTCCTTCGGCAACCAAGGTTTCCGGAACGGTGGATAGCCAGTCGCCAGCAGCCACGGTACCAATGGAAATTGGTGCGATGTTGTCGTCGAACTCGAAGATTTTATTTTCGTACCGCAGATGACGATCACGATCCAGGGCTTGAATGGCCTCGAAGATCAGCTGAAATTTTTCGACGGCGCTAACGCCAAAACGCTTCATGCTGGCATGGATAGCGCGTCCAGTGATCTTGATTCGAAAGCTGAGCGCCCCGGCATGCACAGGGCAAGAGCGCAATCGCGTGGGCTCCATCAGAATTGCAGCATCGGCGCGGATGCCATTGATCAACGTGGTGAGTGTGCCGACTCCGCCGCTTTCCTCCCCAATCACACTTTCTATCAGCACCGGGCCCGAGGGCTCAAAACGAAGGTTGCGCAACGCCTCGATTGCGAAAATAGCCGCGGTGAGCCCAGCCTTCATATCGCACGCGCCGCGGCCATGCAGCTTGCCGTTGTCCACCGCGCCGCTCCAGGGAGGAAATTTCCAGAGGTTGGGGTCGCCGATGGGGACGACGTCCATATGTCCGTTGAGAATAAGTGAGCGCCCGGTCGCTTCGGTCTGCGTTTCGACCCGCGTTTCGACCATTGAGAGTGAACTTCCTAGTTTGCTTCTCGGCCACACGGCCACTACGTTGAGGCGTTCGTCAAAGGAAACGCCATCATCCGAAAATGCTGGGTGATGCTGTAGCACCGCGAAATCGGACTTCAGGATTTCCACCTCGCAGTCCAACGCGCGCAGCTTGGCGGCAAGAAAGTGTTGCGCAGCCTGTTCTTCGCCGGGAAGACTAGGCAACTGCACCAGGCGCTGCAGAAATTCAGTCATTGGCGCGCGCAGACGGTCAACTTCCGCTGAAATCTTTGGGTAAACGTTCATGACGGTTCCTTCCGCATATTGGGGAGGTTTGCTGGAACTTGGCGCAGTTGTTCAATCTCACTTGGCTTCGCGATGATGAACCAAAGCGAAACACAGGCGATGGCCACCAGAGTTCCCGATCCGAAAGCCACCGGCCAACTGAAGTGTGCGACCAGAACGGGTACTAGCGATGTGGACGCGATGCCGCCCGCAATGCCTGCGGTGTTCATCAATCCAGAGACTGCACCTGCGCGTTCGCCAGCAAGGTAAGTTGCTGAAACCCAGAAGGAGGCCTCGGCGGCCATCAGAAAGCCAACACTCAGGCACAAGGCAGCGACACACCAGCCGCGCCTGGGTGCATAAGCCGCAACGAACAACAAAACACTGCTTACGGTATAGCCGGCCATGATGATGTATTTCGCGGCTGGAAGACGTCCGCGACGAGCCGCGATGCGGTCCGCTACAAAGCCGCCGAGCGGAGTGAACGCCAGACCGGTGAGCCAGGGTAACGCGGCTATAAGCCCTCCGTTCATCATGCTAAAACCGCGCACCTCCACCAGGTAGGTGTATAGCCAGAACACGAAGATAAACAGGAGGTAGCCTTCCGCCATATAGCTGACGCAAAGAAGTACGATCCTGCGATCACCCACCAAGGCTCTAATACCGTGCGCCCTGCGAACTGGTTCGGTGTCCGTATTGGTAAGTGCCAGTTCCGCTTGATTGACCAAGCGGTGCTGGTGCGGCCAATTCGTGCTGAAGAGCCACCAGAGAAGCGCGATCACAAATGCCGGCAGCGAGGTGATGAAGAATACCCGTCGCCATCCCATGCGCAGCATAAGCCAGGAAACAAAAGGCGTAGCGAAAGCCGCCGCTAACGAGGTGCCCGCGAACATCCATGAATTTGCGTAGGCCCGACCGGAAGGACGAATCCAATTATGTATAGCCAATGCGCCGACAGGGTAAGTAGTAGCTTCCGCACTGCCCAGGCAAAATCGCGCCAGCCATAATACCAGGAATATGCTTCCAGCCGCAGTGGTCAGGGGGGACGGAACCATGCCCGTAAACACGGTACAGACGCCCCACAGAGCGGCCGAGACGGCCAGCGTGATACGCGTGCCAAAGCGATCCGCAATCACGCCACCGGGGATTTGAAAAATGGCGTAACCGATCAAAAAACTGCTGAAGATTTGCCCTACTTGGATTTTCGAGAGATGTAACTCGGGCCCCATTAGCGCGGCGGCCACCGAGATATTGATTCGTTGCAGGTAGCTGACGAAGGCGAACCCGGTAAGCATGGCCACGATCCACCAGCGCACGTTCGTGGGCTTCGCCTCGCTCATGCCGGATCCTGGTAGCGTCTTTCGTCTGCGTTACTTGTGTTCGCCGTGATCGGACGCAGACGAGATGATTTCACGCACTCGCCTGTTTCGTATCCAGCAGGCGAGTGATCATGCAGCCTACGCGATTTTTCTATCTAGAACTCCAATTTCAACGAAAGCTGACCAGTACGGTTGCCCCCGAAGTCGGAACCACGTGACTGGGTGATTTGTCCAAAGTTGGCCTGGGTTACGTCGAGCTGCGGATCGGCCAGGTTGGTGTGGTTCAACACGTTGGTGAAAGTGCTCTCAAAACGCAGGTGAACTGATTCCGTAATTGCGATCGTTTTGCTTAAGCCTGAAGAAAGGCTGACCGTGCCGGGGCCAACGAGGTCGCCGACGGTTTCTGTTCCGAACCGGCCAATGGGAGCCGACCCGACGCCCACGTTACAAGGCGTCACACCCGTCGTGGGCGATGGCGCCACGGACGCGTATCCGGCCTGGCCGGGGCAGGCAAAAGCATTGTTGTTGAACCAGTGATTGCGATCGCGGGAACCGCTGTTGGGATTGCCAATGATGTCTGGGCGTTGCGAAGCGCCACCAAGACTAGTGCCAGATCCGGTTCCGGAGGGGTCAATCAAACCATTGGGGATAAACGCAGTGAGAAAGGTGCCGCTCTGGTACAGAAAGATATTGCTTACCTGCCAGCCGCCAAAAACCAGATCTGCAAACCGATTCATATTCGAGCCGAACCTGCGGCTGTGTCCCACCGGCAACTCATAAATCATAGTGGTGAGCCAGCGGTGACGCCGCGTGGCGCTCACATTCCCGTAATCCTGGTGCCGATTGAAACTATCCGTGGGGCTGTATCCACCTTGCTCGTCCACGAAGGCGCTGCCGTTGAAACTGCCGTAGCTGCCCTGATTGTCGGAAAGGTTTTTGGCCCAGGTGTACGAACTATCGAAAGATAGTCCATTACTCATGCGATGTGAAGCTTCCAACTGTAGAGCATGATAATCGGCTTGGGCAGAAGTACTGCGGTCGGTGATTTGGAAGAAATTTGGAAAGGGAATTTCCGAGGCGCGACTGGGATCACTGGAAGGCGTGGTCGAAGATTTCTGAAGCTGGTTAAACTGTGGCTGCCAAACCAGGTGCCAGGTGTGCAGCCCGATATAGGAGATACGCACGCCGATGTTGTGCCCGAAATCGTGATCGATGGAGAGATTGGTCTGCAGCGAGTACGGATCGCGCCACTTGGTGTCAACGGCGCTGTAGAAGTACAAACTGCCAAGGGCGGGGGTAAACGTATTGGTGTTGGTTGAGGTGTTCGGAAAAGCAAAGGCTGGGCCGCCGCCAGGCGAAATGGAGTTGTCGAAGTTTTGCAAATTCGACTGCAGCGTCTGGGTCGTGGCGTAGAAAAGCGCACCTGTGGTGGTGATGTTGTAGTATCCCGCGCCGCCGCGAATGGCGGTGCGATCATTACCGAAAGGCCGGTAAGTAAAGCCGAAACGGGGCATAAAGCGGAACTGCGGGGATTCACGCAGCCCCTTCGGCAGACCCGCTTGTTTGTTCGTAACTACTGGCGTGCACGGAACTCCATTGGAGCCCGGCGCGCCGGTTGCATAAGGATTGCCGACTCCGGGAATGGAGCAGGCGTTGACGTTGGCAAGTTCCTGAACAGACAAAGTGCTCGCGTAACCTGCTGGGTAGATCAGGCGACCGGTTCCAGGTGTGGAAGGATCGAAATTGCCGGTGAGACCGTTGGTGGCTGCCAGCGCGGGATGGAACTCGTAACGCAATCCAAAGCTTAAAGTCAGGTTAGGCCTGGTCTTCCAGGTATCCTGCGCATAGACAGCGTAGGAGTTGGCGGTGCCGTTGTTGTCCTGCGCGATCAAGCTGGTCTGAGAAGTTTTTGGCACGCCGATCAGGAAATCCGCGAACTCCTGCCCTGTTGAAGTCCGAGCGCCCGAACTGAAATAGAAATTGCCGTAGTTGGCGGACACCGTGGCCCCGCCCGCTTCGGTAAACGCCACCAGGTGGCGAATGTCACCGCCGAAGCGCAGGAAATGACTACCGTGCTGCAGTGAAACGTTGTCGACATACTGGAAAATTCGCGAGCGCTCTTCGAACCCGAGGCGGGAGCCGATCGAATAGATCGTGTCAAAATTGATGTGCGGCAGCCCATTGAAAAACGCCGGCGCCACTCCATTCAGGTTGGTAGATGCCAGGAAAGCGGGACCGTTAAACGGATTGCTGTTGCCATCGCGCTCCAGAGTGAACCCGAAACGAAATTCATTGGCCAGCTTGGGAGTGAAGGTGTAACTGAAAGTGGCTGCCAGGATGCGGTATTGGGCGAACGCGGTGCTATTAGGAAGCGCCAGGTCGGCGGGCTGCAACTGATTTATGTTCTTGAAGGTGTAGCGGCCAAACAAAGAGGCGCGAGAGCTGAGAATCTGATCGCCGCGAAAATCGGCCTGATTGGAACTGATATCGTCGCGCCGCGTGCTCAGGTAGTTGTAGCCCCGCGCGGCAATAGCTTGCCGCAACGATTCGCCAGGAGGCCCGATGTTGGGATCCGGATAGAATTGCAGAAAAGCTGCGGAGTTAGCATTAACGGGCACCATGTTATTCGCGTACGTGCCCCCGGTGAAGGGGTCAAACAAGGGAGTAGTGGTTTCCTGTGAGAAGTCACCCTGCTTCATAAGCACGGTCGGGACTTTCGCTTGCAGCACATTGGACTGCGGATACCGCAGCCCCTCGTACGCAGCGAAAAAGAATGTCCGGTTGCGGCCGTTGTACAAACGCGGCAAATATACAGGTCCTCCGACGCTAAAACCGAAGTCGTTTGCTACTTTATGGGGTTTGTTGGCCTTGTCCGTGCCGTATGGTATGGCATCAAGAAATTGGTTCTGCAAATACTCGTAAACGGAACCGTGCACACGATTGACTCCGCCCTTCGTAACCGTGGTGATTTCACCCGGTTGTCCGTATTCGGCGTTGTTGTTTACGCCGTCCACTCGGATTTCCGCTACCGATTCGGCTGAAGGAAAAGCGTCGCTCTGGATGTTGTTGTTGGTGGTGTTCTGCGCAGAAATACCATCTACCGTGACTTCCGTCTGCGACGGCAGGCCACCCTGGAGCGAAAACTTGAGGCTCGGCTGCGGGTGCGTAGAGGGCGCCGGGGGATAGCCTGCGGTGTCGGGCTGCACGCCAGGCAGCGCCTGAATTACGTTGATGGGGGAGGTGGAACCTGCGCCGCGATAGTTTGCCGGCAAATCCAGTATCTCGCGAGGAGTCAGCGAGGCGGAAATCTGCGCAACCTGAGTTTCGATTACTCCCACGTCGGAGGCATTGACGTTGACAGTTTGCGAGCCCGAGGCGGCGCTGAGGGTTACGTTATATTCCAATTGCTGGCGCGCGATTAGCGTCACACCTTTGCCTACCTTGGCCGCTAATCCAGTCGCCGTCGCGGTGATATCGTACGTACCCGGCTCCACGTTGATTGCCGTATAGTTACCAGAATCGTCGGTAGTGACGCTACGATCCGTGTTGGTTTCAATACGGTGAAGCGTTACGGTAGCTCCTGATACGACCGCGCCGGTACTGTCGTACAACGTTCCCGAGATGCGACCGAGAACGGATTGAGCTAATACGACGTTGCCGCCTCCCGGGAGGCAAAATGTGATTAGGATGGCGAGGAAAAATGAAAGCCGAATAATGATGCGTGTGCTGATAAAATTCATTAGTAGCCTCTCAAAAGACGGGTCATTACCTGCGGCTAAGCCCCTGGACCCACCGTCCGTTCTGCATATCAAGCGCTAGAAATACGCACTGCTGCTATTCTCGCGGGACGCTGACCGAAATTGATTCTTGGGACTGCGCACCCGTCCGAGTCCCAGCCGACTAGAACACTATTAAGGCGGTCACTACGACCCTTACATGGATGACAGGGATACCACGGCAGTACAAGCCTATGCAAGCCCTTTCTGAAATCCTTTGCATGGCAGGCCTCCCAGGACCTCAAGATCATCTCAGCACCTCTTCCGCGCATGGCATGAGTGATCGACTCGTGGCAGTAGCAGACCTCGACAAAACTTGCACGACCCGGATAACGCATCAGGAAAGATTCCTCTGCCGCGCTTGACAGTCAACCACCGTGGGAATATATATTGCAACGTGCGATCCCGTTCGTAATCGAAAGTCATCCGTTAAACGTGCTTTCAGGCCAATCCATTGGAAATAAAAACAGGCAACACCTTTAAGCTCACGCATGGGCGGCAGCTTGGCTGTCTATTGCTAGCGCTGAACACGATGGCGGCAATCGCGTCGGCTTCACCACCGCAGGGGACGCGCGAGTCAACCAAAAGCGCAGACCTAATTATCACCGACGCGAAAATTTATACCGAGGATAGTTTCCATCAAACCGTGGAAGCGCTTGCGGTTCGCGATGGGAAGATAATTGTCACTGGTTCCGCAGCTGAAGCTCAGAAATTCGCGGGTCCCAAAACTAAGTTCGAGCGACTTGGGGGCAAGCTCGTGTTGCCGGGTCTAATCGACGCACATATCCATCCATTGGGCATCGTGGATTTCGGAGGCTGCAGCCTTCAATCGAAGGCTCGAACGTTAGCCGAGATTGCAAATTTCGTGCATGAGTGCATCAGGACAGCGCACCTCCCTAAAGGCCACTGGTTGGATGTTGCGGATTGGGAATACGGCGGAGGCAACCAAGCGGACGCGGCTCACCCCACCTTAAAGAGCGCGTTGGATGCAGCGTCGACCGAGAATCCCATTGTGTTAATGGGCTGGGACGGGCACCACGCCGCGTTTAACAGTGCTGCGCTCGCTTTGGCCAAAAATTCCAAAAGCGAAGTAGTTGGATATTCAAAGGGCACGCTCGCCACGGATTTTGCGCCCTACAAAATATATGTGGGCGTTGATGCAGCGGGTGAACTTACCGGCGACATTGCGGACCAAGGCTGGATTCCTATCGATTTCAGTCAAACGGCCCGGGACGAACATCAAAAGCTAATCGAAAATCCTGAGCGCCTGGCCGAACGGCTCAATAGTGCGGGGATTACGGCGGTACAGGATGCGGATGCCCGAAGCGATGGTTACGAGGTTTACGACCAACTCATTCGCAACCACCAACTGACCTTTCGTTTGAACCTGGATCAATATTTCCTGCCCGAGAACTTCAGGGACGCCCACGGAACAGTAGACTACGACAAATTATTTTCGGCAGCGGAGGTCATTCGAAAAAAATACGCGGGTAATCCCTTCGTGCGCGCCGACGCCGTCAAGGTGTACGCCGACGGCGTTCCGGAAGCAAATCCTAATAACGTGCCGCCTACACTCGGGAATTCGCCGCGGCCGGTCCCGTATCTTCAGCCGATTTTCAAAAAAGATGCGGCAGGAAACCTTTCGGTAACGGGCTACGTAGACGTGTCGTCACCCGTCTGCGTCCACGTGCGCGCCAAGCCCGAGGTGTATTCGTCCGCGGATGCAATCTCGAGTTTCAGTGAATTGTACGGATATCATCCCGGGCAATGTGCCATCTCTTATGGCATACCCGAACATGCCCCGGCAATTTTTAATGAATACATCAAGCGTGCACATCTGGCCGGCTACACGATCCACATCCATTCCATAAGTGATGAAGCCGTTCACATGTCCATAGACGCGCTCGAGGCTGCACGCGCCGCGGACAACAACTATTCGCGCCCGGATACCCTGGCGCATATTCAATTTGCAACGCCAGAAGATGTCGCGCGGATGGGAAGAGACCAGCTCTATTTGGCTTTTACTTACAGTTGGATTTACGCTGAGCCCGCGGGATATGACCTAAGCATCGTGCCCTTTTTCGATAAAGTGTCCGGCAATAGCTACGAATCCTTTCACAATCCGAACAACTATTACGAGAAAACTACCTATCCGACCAGGACCGCAAAAGAAGCAGGAGCGATTCTAGTGGCCGGATCAGATGCCCCGGTGCTGACTAAGGATCCTCAGCCCTTCGTAAATATGGAGTTTGGCGTCACCCGCGCGCGTCACGGCCTGGGCCCCATAAGCCCGCAACAGCGGCTAGATATTCGCGATTTGATTGATGCCTACACTATAAATGGAGCGCGCGCTTTGGATCGCGCTTCGGAAATCGGCTCCATTGAAATCGGAAAGTCCGCGGATTTTATCGTGGTGGATCAGAATATCCTGGCTCTCTCGGACCAGGGCCACCCGGAAAAAATTGGAGCGACCAAAGTTTTGGCAACGTGGTTCATGGGCAAAAAAGTTTACTCCGCTCAGCTAGAGTAGGGTGGCAACTTCACAAGCATTTGCATTTGCTCCTTTGGTGAGAAAAGGCAGGTTAGGGGCTACATGCCGTTCGCTCTTCGCATCATTTCGGGTTGCTGGCGGACGTGATGTTGTTCCGTGGGATCCCGGAGAACATTCGTTCGGACAACGGCCCGGAGTTCGTAGCGAAGGAGCTAC
>CAXMLS010000085.1:0-2361 GCA_964194235.1 uncultured bacterium
TTTGCCCGATCGTAGTTGCGACCGGCGGATCGGCAAAGGCCGCCGGGTTAAGCCAGTGGTCTACGTTGTGTGGACCTGCTGTAACACTTTGGCCGGGCACCACATTGGCATAGCAACCAAATCCGGAGGTAGTCGTGGTAGCGCACGGAACCGTGCCCGGTTGGCCAGTCGCAAGGGGCAAAATCCAATTAATGGTCCAACCGCCGAGGACG
The DNA here is from genome assembly GCA_964194235.1 of uncultured bacterium. Lineage (GTDB taxonomy): Bacteria > Acidobacteriota > Terriglobia > Acidiferrales > UBA7541 > Acidiferrum. The sequence goes on from CAXMLS010000085.1 coordinate 213, forward strand.
GCTTCTGTGATCTTGGAACTATTCGCAAGATAACGTCTGCCATGGCCTACCGGCAATTCGTAAATGCCACTGAAGTGGAAAACATGCCGAATATCGAAATCACAAAGTCCCGAATCACCCCGAATACCAAAATTCGGCAGTCGGGATGTACCGCGACCGGAGATGGCGGTGCTAGTGAGCACATCCACAGCGTCCGTGCGGCACTGCGACCAGGTGTAATTCGCCAGCACGCTTAGCCCCTGGTTGAACCTGTGTTCGTAGGTAAACTGGCCAGAGTTGTAGGAGCTGTTTCCAGCAAAACTGGTCCGCGTGAACGAATTCTGGAAGTGCGGATAAGGCGAGAAATCAAATGGGTTGAGTCCAGGGGGAAGTATTTCAGCGGGAGAATTGGGATTCGTGTACACGCCCAAATGATGCACGGTATTCCCGACGTATCCGGCCTGAATTGAATCGTTGTTGGAAAGTTGGTACTGCAAAGTCAGATTGTAAGATTGTGTGTAAGGCGTCTTGGTATTGTAGTCCTCGCCGGTAAACGAAACGCCTTGCGGTTCCACTGCAGCTGGAGCTAGTGGGATTCCCTTCAGGCCATTCTCGAGAGTTGCAATTGAACCGTCCGGAAAAGTCACCGGTGCGTCAGGAGTCAAATTTGGATATCCAAGCTGGAACTGGAACGGAAAATCAATATAGGTAATTACCACCGAGTTCTCAAATCCGCCAAAAAAGATGCCATATCCTCCGCGAGCTACCAGTTTCGGCGTAATCCGATACGCGAAACCGACGCGGGGAGAGAAATTAGTGCGCTGGGAATGTCCCAGTCCCGGGACGCCGGAGCAAACGATATCGATGTTGTCCAACGCGGCGGCGGCGTATAAATCAGGCGATAATGGGGTCTTGCAGGTGCGGTTAGGCAGTAGCAACTGAGAATGGCTGGACGCCGATGCGGACGGTATAAAATTCGATTGCTCGCCCTTGGTTTCGATTAACTGGCCAAAGTATTCCCAACGCAAACCCAGATTCACCGTTAATTTGGGAGTTACGTGGAAGTCATCCTGGAAATAGGCCCCGTAGTAATTGCGTTTCTGATCGGTCCGGGCAATATTCGACGCCCCAACGTTATCAGCGCCTCCCACAAAATCGGCAGCACCAGCAACGGTTCCCTTAATAGGCACCAGCAGCAATTGAGCGATCCCGGTATTCCCATCGTTGTTAGTCGGGACGTCGGTGTACAAACCGCTGAACGAGAAACTACCGCGTCCGTGAGGCGGCTGCAGAATCGAAAAACGCAGCTGCTGAAACTGGAATCCGACTTTCAGCGAATGCCTTCCCAGGTTCTTTGTCACGTTATCGGTTACCTGCGGAGTGCTGCTGTGTTCGTCGGAAGGCAAATAACCGTTACTCCCAAGTCGGTTCAGGCCTGAAATATTGATTGAGCCCAGCCCACCGTTTTCCGGAACCTGCGGAACCGCTTCAATGCCTAAACTCGCTGGGATACCCATCGTGTTGGCGTTCGGTTGGAGCCGGGTCGCTGAGATGCTGTTGAAGCCAACACGAGCTTCATTGATCAGGCTTGGTGAAAAAGCGTGTGTTTCGCTCACGACCCAATTAATGGCAATCGCTGTTTGATTTCCGGCAGAAAATGAACCGCCGTCTGCAATTCCGCCGAAGGGACCAGGGATAAATTGCGGGCTGTTGGAATAGCTCCCCCGTCCGAATATGTTGTCCTTGTCACTGAAGTTGTGGTCCAGGCGGATATCGAACTGATTCACGTTGTTCCTGAGGACCGGGTTGGTCACAAAATTATTGAAGAGCCCTGGATTATTTGGAAGTGGATAGAGATTGAGCAGGCTGATCGCGTTGGGGTCGAGTCTGCTAGCAGGAAGAATATTTCCTGCAAAAGGCTCTCGTGCAAATCCAATCTGGCTTCCGGCCGGCATCCCGCTCCCGCACGGTACCAAAATCCCTGTAACTGTGTCCGGTACTCCGCACGACACCGAGCGCGTTGTAGATGGATCAAACACCTGGCCCAGCGCGGTCGTCCGCCCTAAGACGTCTGTGCGCGTGCCGCCTTGACCGAGCAGTCCGGAAAGATCGGTATATCCGCTATTGCGCACTTGCGTGGTGGGGACGGTAGCCACATAAGGTATGGCTT
>CAXMLS010000086.1:0-3365 GCA_964194235.1 uncultured bacterium
GATGTGTATAAGAGACAGGTACAAATCCTGTTCAATGGCCAGGGGCGTACCGGTGCTCAGCGCGCGGTCGATTCGATCCGCCCACCACTCAAAGTAGGGATAGCAATTGTGAGCGTCCATCAAGACGCGGCGGCCGGGTTCATAACCGTTAGTCGCTTCTTGGGCCTCGGAACTTTGGCCCGATAGAAGGAGAGCGCCGGTAAGAACCAATATCGTGTAGCGGAATAGTGAGGGCATCAGGGCACGTCGTCTCCACAAAGCAGCTGTCACGATTCCCTGTAGTTCGGCGTATAAAGGGATATGGCAGCGGGCCACACCGACTCCAAATATCTCAGACCAGTCTCACTTCGATCCCCGCATCTCGGAGGCCACGTAAATCGTTTCTCGGAATCCGGCGGTCGGTAATAACTTCGTGCACCGCGGCCGGCGGCACAATGTGAGACAAACTGCGTCGGCCAAATTTACTCGAATCGCAAACCGCTACCGTGCGTTTAGCCATTTCCACCATAATACGATTCACTTTCGCTTCCAGGAGATTCGGCGTGCTCAAGCCATAGCGTACGTCGAAACCGTCGACGCCCAAAAAAAGAATGTCGGCATGCAAGTAGCGCAGCATTTCTTCGGCGATCGGCCCAACTAGCGAGAACGAGTTTTTCCTGAGCGTGCCTCCGGTCAGGATGACCTCGACGTCACTTCCCGCCAAGTCAGCAGCAATATTCACAGCATTGGTCACAATGGTAAGCTTTCGCACCCCGCGCAAAGCTCTCGCGATGGCCGTCGTGGTCGTTCCGGAATCGAGAATAACGACCTGACCTTCCTTGACCATTCCCGCTGCTGCTGCCGCAATACGAAGTTTCTCTTTGTGGTGAAGTTTTTCCTTTTCTCGCAGCGTGGGGTCCTCGAGCACTCCTTCGCTGAGGAGGGCCCCGCCGTGCGAGCGATGGGCGAGACCCTGGGACTGCAGCATATCCAGGTCTTTGCGAATCGTAACCTGCGAAGTCTTGAACTGCCGTGCCAGAGCAGTAACGAGCACACGTCCTTCGCGGTTCAACATTTTAACGATCGCTCTTCGACGTTCTTCATTCAGCATTTACAATTCCTCGAGTGGTTAAGCATGGCGAAACAATACTCTATTGACAGACCTTTCGTTCTTTGTTTTGATTCATAGCGTTTTGTTTCGTTTCCTCGCCAAGAAAACGCCCTTAAGCATTTGGGTTGTGCCCATCGGCCACATAAGAACTGGGCGCGTTTCATGTGAGCAAGTCGAGTTTCTTTTATCACTTTTCCAGGGCCGGCACCAGAGACCCGAATGGAGCTTTTCGATGAAACGCTATCTTAGTTCAGCCGCAATCACTCTTTGTTGGCTTTCTGCCTTGATTACACCGAATGCTTCCGCTTCGGCGGACGCTTCGAACATGGAAGAACTGCAGCAAGGCTGGAAAATGTCAGCCGCAAAGAACATTTCAGGAGACGAGGCGCTGGTTTCTCAAGCGGGCTTCGACGCGGCAAAGTGGTACGACATTCAGCGCATGCCTGCGACGGTTCTGCAGGTACTCGAGGACAACGGAGTCTACAAAGATCTCTACTACGGTATGAACCTTACAACCCCGGGCGATATCTGGAAGCAGGACTGGTGGTACCGCACTACGTTTAAGGCGCCTACCGGGCGTGCCGTGTACTCCCTAGTCTTCAAGGGGATCAACTATCGTGCGGATATCTGGCTTAACGGTCACAAGATAGCGAGTCGCGAACAAGCTGTGGGAATGTACAGCTCTTTCGAATTTAATGTGACGGAATTTATTGCCCAAGGAAGCTCGAATGTTTTGGCAGTCAAGATCACTCCGGAAAGAGCCATTCTCGGAGAGGATGGCGTCGAGCTTGGAGACAGTTGGCTGGATTGGATCAACTGGAAATACATCGGCTATCACAATGAAAAGAAAAAGCTCGATGTCAGCTTCACCCCGGACCGCAACGCTGGGGTATGGAAGCGTGTTTATCTGAGTTCCACAGGCGCGGTGGCCATTCGCAATCCATACGTGGCGACCGAGCTACCGCTTCCCGCCACCAGCCCGGCTGCTCTTACCGTTTATTGCGACTTGCACAACGCAACTCGTCAACCGGTTAGCGGTACGCTACATGGTGAGATCACTCGCGAAGGCAAACCAACGATTCACTTTGATAAGAAAGTTTCGCTTTATGGCGACACGACTCAGGAAGTCGCGATTACACCTGCAAGCTTTTCCCAGTTATCTGTCGCTGATCCCGACCTCTGGTGGCCGTATCTCTGGGGCAATCCAAACCTTTACCATCTCAAATTAAATTTTAAGATCAACGATGAAAACTCCGATGTTCAAGCGATTGATTTTGGCATTCGCAAAATCACATCAGGCCGGGATTCCGACAACAAATTCCCCACAATCGGCACGGGCGGAAACTTTTACTTGCAAATTAATGGCCGAGATTATCTGATTCGCGGCGGCGTCTACTCTCCAGATCTGCTTTTCAAGAACGATCCGGAGCGCGACTTAGCCACAGTCCGCTACATAAAAGATCTCGGGCTGAACTTGATCCGCTGGGAATCCAAAATTGCCGATGACTCGATGATCGAATTGGCTGACCGCGAAGGCATTCCGGTCATGCTTGGCTGGATGTGCTGCGCACAGTGGGAGCACTGGGAGGCCTGGAGCGCCGAAGATCAGTGGGTAGCGCGGGCCAGCATCCGCGCCCGCATTCGCGAACTTCGCTCTCATCCCTCTGCCGTTATCTGGGCGAACGGAAGCGATGGTTTACCTCCCGACGCTCTGCTCGCCGATTACAACAACATTCTGAAAGAATTGCATTGGCAAAATTCCGTGGTGGATACCGTTGCTGCGTGGAACCGTTTTTGGAGCGGCATTCACATGGTCGGGCCGTACGTTTGGCGACCGCCGTATTACTGGTTTAGTGAAAAATATGGAGCCGCGCGCGGTTCCTCCGCCGAAGAAGGCGATAACGAGACAATTCCACCGGTCGAAAGCCTCAAGAAATTTATTCCTGCCGATAAGCTCTGGCCCATCAATGAGTATTGGTACTTCCATGCCGGCGCGAATGAGGGCAACAACACGTTGGACACCGTAATGCGCCTGCTCGACAAGCGTTATGGACCATCCAGCAGTGTGGAGGAGTTTTCTCGCAAAGCGCAGTTAGCGCATTTTGAAGATGTCCGTGCGCAATATGAAACCTACGCCACCCACTGGCAGGACCGTAAGATGACCGTTCACTGGATGATGAACAATCCGTGGCCATCTGTCTTCGGGCATCTATTCGATTATTATTTCAAGCCAGGCGGCGGATATTTCGGCGCTAAGGAAGGACTGCGTCCAATT
>CAXMLS010000087.1:0-7818 GCA_964194235.1 uncultured bacterium
ATGTGTATAAGAGACAGACCTTGAACAGTCAGCGCAGCCTGATATTCGGCTTCGGCTTCCCGCTGCTGGCCTTCGTCATCATAAATGCGAGCGAGGTAAATATGCGACCAGGCCAGAACCATCGGGTCGGCGTTGGCAGCGTGCTCGCCGCTGGTCAAACGGCCGAACACCTGTTTGGCGCGCGCTCCGTCGTGATTCAGTAAAGCCACCAAGCCGAGACCGTACCATGCGCGAGGTTGATCGGGATATTTTGCAATTACCTTTTGGAAGGAAGCTTCGGCGGCACGAGAATTTTTTTCGGCGATGCGGCGCTCGCCTTCGGTGAGGTCCGCGATCGCTTGCGGATCGTTGGGCACGGTGCCGGGCAACGCGGCACGCCGGCGGGCGACTTCTTCGTTCGCGAGATCGCTGGAGGCCTGGCGATGTTCGGCTGCTGCGAAGTGCAGCGTGCTTACCCGCTGCAACTCGGCGGTGGTATCGATGGCGCGCACCATCTCGGGGAAAAATAAAGCCATGGAAGGCTCGGAGCCTTCGAATTTCTGCAATGCATTAAAAAGCGGACGGACGAGAACGTACCCATCAGCGTCATTGCGTTCGAAAGCCGCGTCCCGTTCGCCGGGCGACATTTTCTTGAGCTTCAATTCCACGGCGCGGACGGTACACTCCGCAAAATAGGACGGAAAATCGTCTTTGAGGTCCGGAGCCAGTCGCGGGGCGGCAGCAGCTTTTTCAAAGAGCGGCCTTTTTACCGCGACCACGTGCGGGTAGCGCAGAGGCAAGGGATCGAGCAGGAAGTGCAGATAGGCGTGACGCACTACGTCGGCAGGAATTTCGTCCGCGCCGCTGAGTACGATCGCGTAATGATCGCCAAAATTGCGAACGTTGGTGATGCGGCCGACGAGCGGTTCCACAACGATGGTGAAGGTGCGAGGATCGGAAGGCTGAGCGATGGCGCGAAGGTATCCAGTGGCCACAAATACGATTTGCGATACGGCGTCGTGCATGCGCTCGATTTCGCGATTGTAGGACGGCTGCATTTGCCGCCACAGCGTGCCGATCTTTTGCTCCTGATAATATTTGGACAAAATTTCGGAGAAGCCTTCGAGAGCGAGGACCTCCGGGGGCAGGTCTTCGCGGCGCAAGGTGGGCTTGAACTCCGGCGCGCGGCCGGCAACCAGGCCGAACCACAAATAGCGGGACAGAGTTTGTCCTGGATCGGCTGTGACATGCTGCTTGTAAAAGTCGCGCACGGCATCGACGGCTGGACCTTCCTGATGTTGCATACGATCACGAAGTTGCGCGCGGAGCGGCTGCCAGTTTTCGGCATTAACGTCGGATTCGAATCCGGAAGCGAGCAGCGCGCACATGGTGGTGAACATGGGTTCGCTGGCGTCCACGGTGACAGTTGTGAGAGGAACGGCTTCCCGCTGAGGGCGCACCACGGGTTGCGGGGCCGGTTGGCTGACAACTTGAGCGCGGGTCGAAGGGCTGGCTACGAGCGCGAGCAACGCTAGCGCGGCGACGAGGAAGAAATGCTTTACCGGAGTCGACTCCGCGCGTGACAGATGTCCGTGTCTGGCTAATTCACCGCGGACACAATCGCTGCCGTTTGTTGAAAAGTCGTTTGCCGTATCTCGTTGCGCCACATTCCCAATCTAACGTCGGCAAACTCATCCGTCAAGGAAGGGTACGGTGTATTGATGAAGGGGATTTTTTAGGGATTGAGTAGCTCTCTTGCGGTGGACGATTTTAGTCTGCTGTACGACATTCATCTGAACTGCGCGCGGAGGCGCATTGGAGTAATATGGCCGCGCCAGCCCCAGTATAGCTTGGCAGTAGACTGTGGAGGTGAACATGCAAGCTGTAAAACCAAAAAATGAGGAGGGGCGCATCGCAACTCTGGAGAAATACGCAATTCTCGATACCGACCCCGAAGCGGCCTTCGATGACTTGACGCTGCTCGCGTCATTTGTTTGTAAAACGCCGATCGCACTGATTACACTGATCGACGAAAATCGCCAGTGGGTAAAGTCGCGAGTGGGAATTTCGATTACAGAGACTTCGCGCGATGTGGCGTTTTGTTCCAGCGCGATACTGCAACACGAGGTTTTCGTAGTGCCAGACGCGCTGCAGGATGAGCGGTTCCGAGATAATCCGCTGGTGGTGTCGGAGCCGCACATACGGTTCTATGCCGGAGCGCCGCTGGTTACGGAAGACGGATTTGCGCTGGGCGCGCTGTGCGTTATCGATCAGAAGCCGCGCGAACTGGCGCCGGAAGAACGAGACGCGCTGAAAGCCTTGAGCCGACTGGTGCTGGCGCAACTAGAATTCCGGCGAAATTTAGTACTGCTGAAGGAAGCACTCAGCGACCGCACCAAAGGCGAGCATGAGCGGCAACTGGAGCTTGTAAAATTACAGGGCACGCTGATGCGTGTGCTGGGCTTGAAGCAGTAGACGCTTAAGCGCTATCGAAACTGCGTCATGCGTCCTAAATAGATTGCGGAACATCACGCTACCGCTGCGGTGGAACCCACTTCACTTTTTCTCGCCAATTGCCATAAATCCATATACGGGCGAAGCTCCTGCATTAATTTGCGAAATTGCGGGATATCCAGGGATTGCGCGCCATCGCTGACGGCTTTTTCCGGAGCCGGGTGAACTTCCACGATCAAGCCGTCCGCGCCGATAGCGACGCCCGCGCGGGACAGCGCCGGGACCAGGCTGCGCTTTCCGGTGGCGTGACTCGGATCAAGAATCACTGGCAGATGAGTGAGCTCATTGAGCGCCGGAATCGCGGCAATATCGCAGGTGTTGCGCGTGACGGTTTCAAAGGTGCGGATCCCTCGCTCGCACAGAATTACGTCCGGGTTGCCGTGGGCGACGATGTATTCGGCGGACATCAACAGCTCCTTCACAGTGCTGCTGAGGCCGCGCTTTAGCAGCACCGGCCGGCGGCATTTACCCAACGCCTTCAGCAGCATGAAATTCTGCATATTGCGAGCGCCCACCTGCATGACATCGGCGTACTGCGCGATGAGGTCCACGTCGCGGTCGCTCATCACTTCAGTAACAATCGCAAGACCGGTCAGTTCCCTGGCCTTCTTAAGAAGCTTCAAACCTTCTTCTTCCATACCCTGAAAATCGTACGGCGAGGTGCGGGGCTTAAACGCACCGCCACGCAGCATCTTTGCGCCGGCCGCGGCAACACCCTCGGCTGCCTGCATAATCTGCTTTTCCGACTCCACCGAACACGGTCCGGCCATGACAATGAATTCATCTCCTCCGATCTCGGTGCCGTTTATCTTGATGCGCGTGCGACCCTTGCGAAATTCCTTGCTGACGAATTTGTAGGGCGCGGAGATGGGCACGACTTTTTCGACCTGCGGCATGGCCTCAACAGATTCAAGACACGCAGTGACGTCACCAATGCCCACAACGCCGATGACGACCCGCTCTTCGCCCTCGATGGAATGAACTTTGTAGCCAAACTGCTCCACTTGTTTTCGAACTTCGTCGATCTGTTCGCGCGTGGAATGCAGCTTCATGGAAATAATCATGGACGAATCCTTTCGCGGCTGACGCCTGACAAGCAATTTCAGAAAAGGGCTACGAAATAAAAAACCCACTCGCTGCGAGTGGGCTAAATCTCCTTCGGCTACTTTGTAGAGAAACGCCCGTCGCTCCTAGTTTGGCGGCCTGTTAAATCGAAACCAATACGTGTAGTTCATGGCGAGGCGCTAGTGTATTTCGTCTGCGCGCGAGAAACAACGATTTCTTAATCTAGCGCGACGACAGCGGCCCCGCGTCTGGCTGTTTGCTCTCAGCGCACGGCCTCGGTCAACCGCAGTAAGCGAGTGTGGCGTCCATCTATACTAGAAGCCTACGCCATGTTGATCACTGAAACGGCTCCAGTCACTGCTCTCACACGGCTCCGCATGTCGGACCTGATATCCGCGCTCTCCTACGCGTTGGATTTGACCGAAGGGCAGCCCATGGGGCACGCCGTCAAATGCTGCCTGTTGAACATGCGGATCGCAGACGTTCTGCAACTTTCTGTGCAACAGAAGTCTGATCTGTACTACGCCACGTTGCTGAAAGATGCCGGGTGCAGCAGCAATGCCGCGCGCATGTACGAGATTCTTGGAGGCGACGAGCGCAAAGCCAAGCAGGAAGCCAAGTCCACGGACTGGACGCGTATAACGTTCGAAGGCCTTGAGTATTTGTTGCGCAATGTAATGCCGGGCCGCTCGCGCCTGGAGCGCGTTTTCGCCATCGCCAGCGTGGCAACTAACCGCGATGCGCAGACCCGGGAACTCATCAATATGCGCTGCGATCGCGGCGCGCAGATTGCCAAGCGCATCGGATTTTCGGAAGCGACGACTTCGGGGATCTATAGCTTGGACGAACACTGGAACGGCAAAGGCTTCCCGCAGGGGCGCGAAGGCACGGACATCCCGCTGTTGTCGCGCATCCTGAATCTTTCCCAGACGCTGGAGGTGTTCGTAGTGTTGAACGGAGTTTCCGACGCTTTCCAGGTCATTCGCGACCGTAGCGGCTCGTGGTTCGATCCGGAGATCGTGCGAGCCGCGACCGAGCTCGAAAAAGACGCGGAACTATGGAAAATTATTGAAGAGGACCGCGTGCGCGAAGCGGTTATCGACCTTGAGCCCATCAGCGTTTTGCTTTACGCAGATGAAGCAAAACTGGACAGCGTGTGCGAAGCATTTGCCAACGTCATTGACATCAAGTCGCCTTATACGCACACGCACTCGCGAGGAGTTACCAGCGTTGCCGTGGCCATTTCGCAGAGACTCGGAATGTCCGAGGAGCAGGTGACGCTGGTGCGGCGCGCGGCACTGTTGCACGACATCGGCAAACTGAGCGTGCCCAACAGTATTCTGGACAAGCCTGGGAAACTTACGTCCGTGGAATGGGAAGCCGTGCGGCTGCATCCGTATTACACGCAGCGCGTACTCGAACGCATCCACAACTTCCAGCATCTGGCGTTTGTGGCCAGTTCCCATCATGAGCGTCTGGACGGTTCGGGATATTTCCGCAATTTGCGCGGAGAACAGATTCCGCTGGCTTCACGGGCGATTGCCGTGGCGGATGTTTACGATGCTTTGTCCTCCAAGCGGCCATACCGCGGCGCGTTAACCAAGAGCGAGGTATTTCAGATTATGGCGAAGGATGTACCACACGCACTGGATGCGGATTGTTTTGCGGCGTTGAAGTCGCTGGACCTGACGAATTAAAGGCGCGCCGGCAGGATGGCCTTCCTAAAATGCTCCGCGATTAAGTAAAAAAATATTCAGTAAAGCACGACGGCGATTCTGAAGCGCGTAAATGCGCCGTCATTGCCGCCCGGGCAAGCGCCCACAGCCGCAGCGCGGTATCTGCCACTGCGTAGCTTCTGTTCTACGTCATCGGGCAAGGTGTTCAAGTTCGCGGTTTCAAATCGCACCACGGATAAAGGATGGCCGCCGGAAAATCCGCGATTCATTTCGCAGGTTTTGCGGGCGTCTTTCGTCGCCTGGGTGGAATGGAGACCGTGGGCGTTCAAATTGGCGATTACTTTTTGTTCCTGCTGGCCAAGATCCAGATTCGCGACCGCTTGAGAGAAGTCCTGAACGGCAAAAAGTCCGTCGCTGCCTTTGACGACCGCGATGCCGACCACCGTCAGTTGCGGGTCGAGAATATTGTCGCGGTGGTGCGGCGACTGCATCCAGGCGGAATGAATGGTCGCGGGATTGGGCGCGACGGCAATGTTTTCCGCAATCAAGCTGAAGCGCGCGCCGGCTTGCGTGGCCCGGTCCTGGACAGGAGGCTCTCCCGGTAGTTGGTGCGACAGAGTATTGCGTTGCGCCATGCGAACCGCGTGTTCGCGCGCGGCGGAAGCGAGAGCTTCATCCCATTGCAGCGCTGGCAAACCGCGCGAAGAACGTTCCCGGTTGAGGGCGTCGAACAGCGCGCGTTCGGCGCTGGAAACCTGGGACTGGGCACGGACAGAATAAGAAGTAATCAGCATGGCGAGTGACGCCAAGGTGAGGATGCGAATCAGGGTGCGAACGACGTTCGGTGTAGGTACAGACGTAGGGAAAGACATGGGAAGCTCCTGCTGCTATTGGGCCAGCAGGGGCCAAGGAGGAGTAAAAGTGCGAGGGTCAGGTGCGAACGGAGGGTAAGCTGACCGCGTGTTCAGGCAAATACTCGAAAAAGGGTCAGGTGGGACCTAAATTGCAGATTATAGGATAGATAGCGAAGTTAGATCCGGGCGATTTAGCCGCGGACGTGGACAGCGCTGAAGCTGAGAATCACGTGGCCGCCAGCGGTGGGGCGCCCAAAGCTGAGCATAGGACTGAAGCGGGAGAAGAGTAGCACCTGGTACAGCTGGTGACGCATGTCGGAGCTGTGCGGGCCGGAGAGGATTTGGTACCCGGTCATTCCACCCTGGGCATCCACAGTGACATCAACCAGCAACCCATGCGGGAGAGCCAACTCCAAGTCATGCTCCGGAGCCCACGCTGGCAGGTACTCAGAAAGCGAGAGCAACTCCGCGGGGCGCATCAGGTTGATGGGGACATCATTCTCCACCGCGCGCACGGTGATGCCGGGCGCCAAGACCTGAAACACCAGCACGAAAACCAATATTGCGGAGACAAATCCTCCGGTGGCAGGCAAGGTTAGCGGACGGAACACGTTATCGAGCAAGATGTCGATGCGGTTACGAATAAGAGTGAGGCGTGCCCTCCAGCCACGGCGACTTTGCGCCTGCGCAGCTGCAACCTTGATGCGAATGGCAAGATCCGGCGGAGGGGTTGCCTTGGGCACGTTGGACAGCAGGGCTCCCAGTTTGCGGAAGCGCTGCAACTCATCGCGGCAGTCCGCACAACTCTCGAGATGCTCGCGTAACTTCATGCGCTCCGGCACGCGCTCCGCGCCGGTCAGCCCGTCGTCCAGATAGCCCGCCAGCCTGGTGCGAACCGAGTAGCAATTCATCGGATCGTCTCCCCGAAAGCGCCGGACGTTAACGGATCATCGCTGGAAGGAAGTTCAAGACGCCTTGCGACCGAATAGGCATCACCAAAGGGGGACGGCCGCGACTCTTTCACGTTGCCGTGGGTCGTGGTGCGCGGAGATGGCAGAGCGTGGTCGTGTTTGGCAGAGGCTTCCAACGCAGAGCGCAATGTGGTGCGGGCATGAGTTTCGTGCTCGCCCAACAACGGCTCCAGAATTTCCTTGAGCGCGCGACGGCCGCGCAGAATGCGGGACTTTACGGTACCTATGTTGCATTCCAGAACTTCAGCGACTTCTTCGTAGCTGAGACCTTCCAGATCGCGAAGAATGACGGCAACGCGAAATACGCGAGGGACCTGATGCAGCGCGGATTGCACGGCAACCTGAATCTCACGGCTGGCGAGCTGCTCAAACGGCGTAGCGCACAAATCTTCAATTTCGAAATGCTCGTGCCCTTCTTCCGTTTCGGCATCTATAGAAATATTTTTTTGCAGGTGGCGCTTGAACCAGCGCTTGTGATTGAGGGCTTCGCGAATGGCGATGCGATACAGCCAGGTCTTTAAGGAACTGCCATGGCGGAAACTACGGATGCCGCGAAACGCTTTCAGGAAAACTTCCTGGGTACCATCCGCGGCGTCGGAGGAATCACCAAGCATGCCGAGGATTAAATTATAAACAGGGGCGTGATAGTGCGTGACCAGCCAATCGAAAGCCATCTCCGAACCGGCTTGCAGCTCCGTGAGAAGTTCGGCTTCATCGCGCCCCCAAGGGAGCGCAGTAGCCCCTGTCTCTTATACACAT
>CAXMLS010000088.1:0-17436 GCA_964194235.1 uncultured bacterium
GGTACAGCACCGCCGTTTTTAAGCCACTGAAACTGAAGTCCAGCGCATTGCCCTTCATTCGCGTCGGTCCAAAACGCACTGGGGGAGGCGTGCCGTTGCCCGCCGCAGCCAGCCGATCCAAAATCGGTCCGCCCGGATAGCCCAGCGCCAACAGCTTCGCGACCTTGTCGTACGCTTCGCCGGCGGCGTCGTCGCGCGTCTGGCCAATTTTCCGGTAGCGCAGAAGACCGCTTGCGTCTGCCGACTGCTCGTCCTTTGGCGTAACTTCATAGAGAACCGTGTGCCCGCCGGAGACAATCAGACAGACCGCGGGCAACTTTGCGATCCTGCCGGCACGATGAGCCTCCAAAAACACCGCGTGCACATGTCCTTCCAGGTGATTCACCGGAATCAGCGGCTTGCCAAGTGCCGCCGCGAGAGTTTTTCCGTAGGTGATGCCCACGAGCAGCGCGCCGACCAAACCCGGCCCATGCGTCACGGCGATGGCGTCCAAATCGGCCAGCTTCAGATGCGCCTGCTCCATCGCTTCGCGCACCACGGGAACAATTTGTCTCAGATGCTCGCGCGAGGCCAGCTCCGGCACGACGCCGCCATATTTCTGGTGCACGTCAATTTGCGACGCCACCACGCCAGATAAAATCTCCCGGCCATCGGAAACTACAGCCGCCGCCGTCTCGTCGCAGGAAGATTCAATGCCAAGTATTTTTACGCTCATCGATTGCTCGATTGGGTTTCCGCCATCAGCTTTCGAATAACCTGTTCCATCATGCTATCACGCGTATTTCCGTGTTGCCGTCGTCAACCACGATCTGCAGGCGCTGGCATTAAACGGATGCAAACTATCAACCTCGTCCCCGAAAACCAGTTTAGTAATCGGTTTTCTACAGTGACGCGCCGATTGACAAATCCTCCAGCGTGCGGCTACTGTCGAAACTCGATGACTCAAAACTTTTCCTGCCGCACGACGCAACCTTCATGAGCAACCAATCTTCGCGCACTTCGGAAGAATCGCGCACTCCGTCCAAACATCAGCGAGTTCGCAAGGCGGTGCTTCCCGCGGCGGGATTGGGGACGCGTTTCCTCCCCGCCACCAAAGCGCAGCCAAAAGAAATGTTGAATGTGGTCGACAAGCCGCAAATTCAATACGTCGTTGAGGAATGCGTTGTCGCAGGGATTGAGCACATCATCATCGTTACCGGCAGAGGCAAAAGTTCCATCGAAGATCACTTCGATCGCGCGCCGGTGCTGGAACATTTTCTGGAAGAGCGCGGCAAAAAAGAGCAGGCCGCCATGATTCGCCGCATCAGCGACATGGTACAGGTGAGTTACACGCGCCAGAAAGAGCCGCTCGGGCTCGGCCACGCCGTAATGATTGCGCGCGATCTCGTCGGCGACGAACCCTTCGCCGTGCTCCTTGGCGATGTGCTTATCCCCGGTGAAAATCCCGCCACCAAACAATTGATTGACGTGTACGAAGCGACCGGCGTCGGCGCCATTGCCGTAGAAGAAGTTCCCAAAGATCGCACGCATCTGTACGGAATCGTCGCGGGAGAGCCAGCGCCGCAGCCGCCTTTCGGCGCGCGCTTGCTGCGCATCAAAGACCTGGTCGAGAAACCCAAGCCGGAAAACGCCCCGTCGAATCTGGCCATCACCGGCCGTTACGTCCTGCCCCCAGCGATTTTCGATTGCCTCGCGCGCACAAAGCCCGGGGCCGGGAATGAAATACAACTCACAGACGGCATGCGCATCCTCGCGCAGGAGCAAGGCCTGTGGGCTTACCTTTACGACGGTATTTCCTACGATGCGGGCGATAAGCTGGGATTTTTGAAAGCTACAGTGGAGCTTGCGCTGCAAAACAAAGAGTTAGGCAGCGACTTCCGCGAGTATTTGAAGACTCTGGAGTTGTGATGAAGTTGTAGTTGCGACCAGGCAGAAGCCGTAACATAAAAACTACTTCTTCTTTTCGCTTTTTATGTCTTTGGACTCCTTGGACGAAGACTCTTTCGCCCCACTATCTTTTCCGCCGGAGTCCTTCGAGCCGGAATCTTTCGAGCTGGATTCCTTGACTCCGGAATCTTTCCCGTCCTTCGAATCGCTCGATCCCGATTCCGTTTTCTTGCCGTCGCCGCCGGCGGCAGGCTTGGCCGCGTAATCGTTCACGTACCATCCCGAGCCCTTAAATTTAATCGCCGGGGCGGTAATTACCGATTCTACTTTCCCGCCGCAGTGCGGGCATTTTTTCAAATGGGCTCCGGAAACAGGTTCAATCTTATCGGTGTGCCGCTCGCACTTCAGGCACTTGTACTCATACAACGGCACAGAGGGTCCTCCTAAATTATTCTCACTCAGGAAAGTTCAGATTGTATCATGCGCCACCATGCGCTCCTCGGAGCGCGTGCTAGACTCAGAACCATGCACGGCAAAACCCCTGACGAATCTTCCGACCTGGAATCCTTGCCGTCGGAACTGCACGAAACGGCCGATGGGACCGCGATAACCGCCGGATGCCTATATCTTGTCGGCACGCCCATCGGCAATCTGGAAGACATCACTCTCCGCGGGTTGCGAATTCTGCGCGAAGTGGATCAGATCGCCTGCGAAGACACGCGCCACACCTCGACACTGCTCAATCATTACAACATCAAAAAGCCGCTCATCAGCTATCACGAACATAACGAAATGACGCGCGCCGCGGAATTGGTCGTGGCGCTGGAGCAAGGCGCGAAAATTGCTCTGGTGTCGGATGCCGGAATGCCGCTGGTTTCCGACCCCGGCCACCGACTGGTGGCGATGTGTTTGCGCCATCACATCGCAGTCGTTCCTATTCCCGGGCCGTCCGCGCTGCTCGCGGCACTTTCCGCTTCCGGATTGCCCAACGAGGAATTTCTGTTCGTGGGATTTCTTCCTTCCCGGAGCGGCGAACGACGACGCGCCCTGGAACGCCTGCGTATCGAAGACCGCACGATTATTTTTTACGAAGCGCCTCACCGCCTGCAGGAGTCCGTCACCGACGCGATGGAAATTCTCGGCGACCGCTCCGCGTGCATCGCGCGCGAAGTCACGAAACTGCACGAGGAATTTCGGCGCGGCAAACTTTCCGACCTGGCGGCCTCGTTGGCGGAACGCCCGGCCCGCGGGGAAATTACGTTGTTGATCGGCCCGGAAGACGCTTCCGAATCCCGCGCTTACGTGGACTCCACGCAAAGCTTGTCCGACCGCGTGGAAGAATTAATTCGGCAAGCGAAGCTGGATCGTAAGGAAGCGCTGAAGCTGGCGGCGAAAGAGAGAGGATTGACGCGCCGGGCGGCCTACGATCAGCTCCTGGATGCGCGCGGAAAAACCGAGAATTAATTAAGCGGCGGATTCCGAACGAAAGACGCGCCGAAAACGCGGACCGATAAAGTGCACGCCGATAACTCGCTCGCCATCGGCTTTATATTTTCCGACATGCACGACCCTGCCGCGGGTTGAAAAATCGGCTTCGTCGTGACGCCTGCCAAATTGTGTAAACGGAATTTCAATCTCGAGGTCGCAACCAAGCGGCACATCGAAGCGCGTAACGAAGGCCGCACCGTTACGGCACAAATTTTCGCTCGCCGTATCTTCCTGAAAAATCATCCCTCGGGTGTCGCGGCCGCTGACCTTTAGCGGCAAGCGCACGGCGATCCTACGTTCCGAGCGTTGCTTCGAGCTGGACAGACTGAGCTGGACCATGGGCTGGGTCCTCCCCCGCTGCTGCCGATCGGCTTGCAAAAAATTGCTCGACACTGTCGAGAACTTCCGCCGGCGTTCGAGCTGCATGCACAACGCGACGAAGTTCGCTGCCATTCCCCACACCATGTGTGAACCAGCATGCGAACTGCTTCATTTTGCCCACGCCATCCGGTAAATTCGCAGCGGTAATCTGCCGGTAGTATCCGGAAAGTAACTGGTGGCGTTCTTCGTCAGTTGGCAGTTCGTAACTACCCGTCGCCGCGTACTGCTGCATCTGCGAAAAAATCCACGGATTCGTAGCCGCCGCGCGTCCGATCATCACCGCATCGCAACGGGTCTGGCGCACCATGCGCTCCGCATCTTCGGGCGTGTTGATGTCTCCGTTTCCGATCACCGGAATTTTCACCGCGTTTTTTACTGACGCGATCAAATTCCAATCGGCGCTTCCGCTATAGCCTTGCGCGCGTGTTCGCGGATGCACGGCGATGCCTTCCACTCCGGCGTTCTCCGCCATTTTCGCCACGTCCACCGCCACGATGGAATTCTCGTCCCAGCCGGCGCGCAATTTAATGGTGAGAGGGATTCTTACCGCTGCGCGCACTGCGTCGAAAATTTCGCGCAACAAAGAAAGATCGCGCAGCAATCCTGACCCGCCGCACTTCACCACCTTCTTCGCGGGACAGCCCAAATTAATGTCTACCGCGTCGTAGCCCAGGTCCTCCACCATCTTCGCGGCGCGCGCCATGACCCCGGCATTCGCGCCGAAAAGCTGCGCGGTGATGGGATGCTCGTCCTCCTGAAAATATAAGTAGCGAAGTGTTTTTGCCGCGCTGCGAGTGATCCCTTCCGATGACGTAAATTCAGTCATCAGAAGTCCGCAGCCGCCCAGCCCGCGAATCACGCGCCGGAACAACGTGTCCGTCACGCCCGCCATGGGCGCCAGCACGGCCGCAGGCTTGATGACCAGATCGCGAATTTGGAAAGAAGCGGGTAGCATTGAATTACTTACCTTCTCACTTACATTCTTCCGACATGGTGGGTTCTTGTTTCAGGAATTCTTCCAGACGCAAAAATTTTCGTCCCAGAGCGCTGCTGTATGCGGACCATTGGTCCTCGCCCGCCCCGCTCGCCAGCGCGGCACGTACCGCAGCCATTTTTGAATCCAGATCGTCCATGTAATGAAAGACCATGGCTTCGCGAATCATCGGCAATTTCGGCGAGCCAAACTCGTATTGCCCGTGATGGCTGATCAGCAAATGCTGCACCACGGTTTTCAGCGGGGCGGGAAATCCCGCGATCGCGTCGATCGCTCGCGAGACGGTTTCCAGTTCCATAACGATATGGCCAAGAAGCTGGCCCTCGGTGGTGTATCCAATCGCGCGCTCATAGCAGAGTTCGTCGAGCTTGCCGACGTCATGCAACATCGCAGCGGTCAGCAACAGATCCAGATCCAGCTCGGCGTAGTGGGACGCCAATTGCTGCGCCAGTCCGCACAAGCCGACGACGTGCTCCAGCAAACCGCCAATGTAGGCGTGATGCATGACCTTGGCTGCGGGAGCGCGTTTATAGCGCGTGGCGATCTTTGGATCGGTGATGATTCCGGTGACCAGCGTCTTCAACCACGGGTTGCGCACGGATTGCGCAAACTCTCCTAGCCGCAGGTATAACTTCTCAACGTCTTCCTTGGTATGCGGTAAAAAATCGACGAGGTCGATTTCTTCCGGCTTGGCGCGCCGCACCTGCTGCAACGCCAGTTGCGGCTTGTTGCGATAAATTTCGACGCGTGCCTGGACTTTTACGAAATCGTCGCGATTGATGTCCTTCGCGATGGCCTCAAACAAATCCCACATGCGCGCTTCAATCGTTCCGCTGCGATCGCCAAGCTCCAGGCGCAGATAGGACTTGCCGTCGCGGGTATTGCGAACCTCTTTTTCATGCACCAAAAAAAACGTAGTGATGATCTGGTCCGCACCGAGGTCGGTAACGAATGGCGTTTTCATAGTCCAGTTGCCGGTTTCTTCCCGAACAGCACGTACTTCTTGTGAGCTTTCTTGCCCTTCTTCGATGCTTCGGGGGTCGCGCTCACTTCCTGAATTTCGGAGTTACCGCCGCCGGCGATATCCTGAAATCCTGGCTTGATGACCACATAGCTTTGTTCCCGCAAAGTTTTCACGTATTCGCGCATTGCCGGTTCCATGCGGGCGCTGTAGAGTTTCTCGGTAATTTCATTCTCGACCTTGGCGAGCGACTGTTCACCTTCATCGTAATGTTCCAGCACCTGCAGGATCAGAAATCCCTGCTTGGTTTCCATCACGCCAGTCACTTCGGTCTTTTTCATCTTGAAAACCACATCTTCAAGTTCCTTGGACAATTCGCCGCGTTTATAAACGCCCAGATATCCGCCCTGCTTCGCGGTGCTGCCATCGGAGAAGCGCTTAGCCATTTCGCCAAAATCTTCGCCGTCCTTGATGCGCTTCAGGGTCGTCTCGGCTTTCTTCTTTAGATCGGGAATCTCTTCCGGCTTCTTCCCTTCCGAGTTGACTTCGATGGAACGGAGCGCAACCTGCTCTGGCCGGACAAATTCCGCTTTATGTTCGTTGTAATACTTTTCGATGTCCTCTCTGCCGATGGAGATGTGCGAACCGACCTCACTGCTGATCACGCGCTGCGTCAGGAGTCCATTGCGAATCGTATTCTTGAAGTCTTCCCAGTTCAGTCCTTGCGAGGACACCGCTTTTTCCAAATCTTCCATGCTCGTTAAGTTGTTCTGAATACGAATCTGGTCGAGGCGTTTGATGACGTCGGCCTCCACGCTTACGCCCATGTCCTTGCCGCGCTGCACCAGCAACGACTGGTCGATCAAATCCCGCAAAGTATTTTTCTGCCGGTCTTCGATGGCAATCTGCAATTGCTCCGGAGTGCAATGCCCCTGGCAATCCTGCTTGGCGTCTTCCGCCGCAGTTGCCTTGGCTTTTTCGTATTCCGACTGGGTGATAATTTCGTTGTTAACGCGCGCGATGATTTCTTCGACGACTTTTCCCGACTCGGGATCGATCTTTTTTGCCGGGGCCGGTGTGCGCTTGATTTGCGGCGTAGCAGCTGGTTTCTTCGCTGGAGCGGGCGTGTCTGCCGGCCGCGCCATTCCAGGCTTCTCCAGCACTGGCTCGTCGGATTTATTTTGCGTAGCGGGTGGCTTCGGCTGCGGCGTGTCCGCCGGGCTATTCTGGGCCGTGAGCGGCAATACGCTACACGACGCTACAAATAAAAATGCAAGTAGTTTACGCATCAATACCTCACCTCAGTTTAGCCTTGCCCTTGAAGGCCGAGCAATACGTTTCTCAATGTTGCGGGAACCGATTCGCCGCGCGTCAGCTCCATCCACAGTACGCCGCTGGGGTCGAGCTTGATGCCCTTGCGCGACCGCACCACGCTGACCAGCGTTGCCGGATCGAGCGTGGTTTCGGCATGAAAGCGAATTGCGATGCGGCTTCCCTGACGTTCGACCGACGAAATCCGCAGACGCTCGCACATCGATTTGAGGGTGGCGTACTCCAAAAGGTTTTCTACCGATTGCGGCGGCTTGCCAAAACGATCTTCCAATTCCTTGCGAACGTCTTGCCTTTCCGCTTCGGTTGCAATCGACGAGACACGTTTGTACGTGCGCAAACGAAGATTTTCGCTGGGAATGTACTCCTGCGGAATGCGCACATCGAAACCCAGGTTCAGTGTTGTGCGCAATTCCGGTGCGGCGTCTTCGCCCTTTAATTTTGAGACCGCGCGTTCCAGCATCTGGCAGTACAAATCGAATCCGATAGCTTCAATGTGCCCGTGCTGCTGCCGGCCCAGCATGTTTCCCGCACCGCGCAACTCCAGATCCAGCGCGGCGATGCGAAATCCGGCGCCTAGTTCGCTAAATTCTTTCATCGCCGCCAGTCGCTTCCGCGCGATGTCGGACAGCACTTCTTCCGGCGGCACCAGAAGATAGGCATACGCGCGCTGGCTGGAGCGACCGACACGGCCGCGCAATTGATAGAGTTCGGCTAGGCCCAGACGATCGGCGCGATTAATCAAAATTGTGTTGGCGCGCGGAATATCCAGACCGTTCTCAACGATCGTCGTGGCTACGAGCACATCCGCTTCGTCGCGGATGAACTTCAACATCACCTTTTCAAGTTCCTTTTCACCCATCTGGCCGTGGGCCACGACCACGCGAGCCTTGGGCACCAGTTTTCCGACCAGCGCAGCCAATGAATAGATCGATTCCACGCGGTTATGAATGAAATAAACCTGCCCTTCGCGAGCCAGTTCTGTCTCAATTGCTCGCTGCACCAATTCTTCCTGAAACGGGGCGACCACCGTTTGGATTGCCAGCCGGTCGCGCGGCGGGGTTTCGATCAGCGACATGTCCCGCAAGCCGACCAAGGACATATGCAGCGTTCGTGGAATGGGTGTCGCCGAAAGAGCCAGCGCGTCCACATTCTTGCTCATCTCTTTCAGCCGTTCTTTGTGCGCCACGCCAAATCTTTGCTCTTCGTCGACAACGAGCAAACCCAGTTCCTGAAATTTCACGTCCTTCGATAGAAGCCGGTGCGTTCCGATCACGATGTCGACCTTACCCGCTTCCAGGTCGACGAGCGTGGCCTTTTGCTCCGCAGCGCTGCGGAATCGGCTGAGCATTTCGATGCGCACGGGAAACGCCGCAAAACGGTGCTTGAACGTTTCAAAATGCTGAAACGCCAGAACGGTGGTCGGCGCGAGCACCGCCACCTGCTTGCTGTCAGCCACAGTTTTGAATGCCGCGCGCATAGCAACTTCGGTTTTCCCGTAGCCCACGTCGCCACACAACAAACGGTCCATCGGCGCGGCGCGTTCCATATCGCTTTTAATGTCGGTGAGTGCGGTGTTCTGGTCCGGGGTCTCTTCGAATTCGAAAGCGTCTTCAAATTCGTGCTGGAAATTTCCATCCGGCGAAAACGCGAAACCGGGCGCGGTCTTGCGCTCGGCATACAACGCCAGAAGCTGATCGGCCATGTCTTCAACGGATTTACGCGCGCGCGTCTTCCGGCTGGTCCACGATGTGCCGCCCAATTTGTCGAGCGGTGGGTGATCGCCTTCGACGATGCGATAGTTCTGCACCAGGTCCATACGTTCCAGCGGAACGTACAACCGCGCCTCGTCGGCATACTTCAGCAGCATGAATTCGCCGCGCCGGCCGTCGGACTCAATCAGTCGCAATCCGTCGAATTGGCCAATGCCATGATCAATGTGGACGACAAAATCCCCGGGCTTCAGCTCCGCAAAATCGCTGAAAAATCCGGAGGTTCTGATTTTCCGGCTGGGACGTTCAACCGAAGGAGTGACGTCGAACAAGTCGGCGTTGCCAAACAGCGTCAGCCTCGAATCGGGGAAGGTGACGCCTTCAGAAAATGGCGCGCGAATCACTAATAGAGTGGCGGATTCCTGCGCGGCTTCCGCCGTGAATCCCGCCGCCGCATCCTCCGATTCGCCGAGAACATAGGGCACTTCATATTCTCTGGATACGTCCGCGAGGCGTTCGAGTTCGCCGATACTCGCGGCAGTCAGAAACACGGTGCCGCCGGCGGCGAGCTGGGATTTTACTTCCGACATGCACGCCACTACGTCACCGTGAAAGCGCGCGCTGGGCCGCGAGGAAAGTTCAACGCGGGGAAACGTTTCGGCGCTCAGGCCCAACTGCTCCAGCATTACCTGTGAGGTCTTTTCCAGCGCTTTTGCGAATTGCTCTTCGGACCAGAAGAAATCTTCCACTTCTGGCGCATTGGCCTGGGCGTGGCGATCGTAGTTTTCCTTGGCCGCGGCAAGATGTTTTGCGGCCGCATTCTGCAATTCTTGCGGTTCATCCAGAAACACCAGCGGCCGCAGTGAACTTTCTGACAACTCGAACAGCGAACTCTGCTTGGCCTGGCCTGCCGGACCAAAAACCGAATGCGTCTCCCAAGGCGCATCGTTGTTACCTTCCAGTACGCTGGCTTCAAACACTCCAGCAGCCGGTACCGCCCATTCCGTCAGCGGCAATAAGGTTGTGCGCACTACCGGCGCAATCGAGCGCTGCGTGCGCGCGTCGAATTCGCGCACGGATTCAACCGTTTCACCGAGCAGTTCAATACGCACCGGTCGTTGCGCTTCCGGAGAAAAAAAGTCCACGATGCCACCGCGAACCGCGAATTGCCCGGGCAGTTCCACCATCTCCGTGCGCGTATAGCCCACGCTGGCAAGATGGCCGATCAATTCCTGGTGCGGAACCTCCGCGTCTTTGCTCAGCGTGCGCGCCAGCGATAAGTACAGATAGGGATCGTTATAACGCCATAACGCTGCGGCGACCGGCGCGACCACCAATGATATTTGCCCGTCGGCAAGCCGGAACAAGGTTGCCGCGCGCCGCTCCAAAATGTCGGGATGGGGGCTTTGCGATTCCCACGGCAGAGTATCGAACGCGGGAAGCGTTGCCACGCCGCCGCCAGTTTTGCCGGGAAAAATGCTGGCGAAGAAACGTACCGTTTCCGCGAGCGCTTCGGCGCGGCGATTGGAGGTGGTCACAAAAAAAGCCGGTCGCCTGAGCTCGTGCGTCAGGTACGCGGCGATCAATGCTTTAGCAACATCATGCAAGCCCGAAAACGCAAATCCGTTCGCGCCTGTGCGCAAGGCTGCCAACCCGCGTTCCATCGCAGGATGGCGGAGCACGGCGTCCAATCGTTCGCGGACTGCGGGAAGTATCATTGGGTATTGGTTAGGATTCCGCAGGAGCAACGGCGGGCACACTGCGAATTTTCTGCAGGATCGCGGTCGTCGAATAATCCGTGACCACCGGAATGGAGATGACGCGTCCACCAGCGTTCTCCACTTCCTCGCGCCCAACGATCTGATCGCCCGCCCAGTCGCCGCCTTTCACCAGCACATCGGGCAGCAATTTTGCGATGACTTCGCGCGGTGTGGGCTCGTCAAAAATAATTACTGCATCAACGCTCGCAAACGCGGCAAGAATTTCCGCGCGCTCCCGCTCAGGTACCACTGGCCGCCCGG
Source organism: uncultured bacterium (assembly GCA_964194235.1). Lineage (GTDB taxonomy): Bacteria > Acidobacteriota > Terriglobia > Acidiferrales > UBA7541 > Acidiferrum. The sequence goes on from CAXMLS010000088.1 coordinate 10,774, forward strand.
CACCTTTCAATTGACGCACGCTGGCATCACTGTTCACGCCGACGATCAATGCGTCACCCAAAGCACGCGCCATTTCCAGCGTCTGCACATGGCCGGGATGCAGCAAGTCGAAGCACCCGTTGGTAAAGACCACGCGTCCTTGGCGGTTGCCGCGGCCAAACCGCTGGACTGCTTCCTCTAAAGAAAGTATCGCCGCACTCAAAAAATCACCTGGCAAGCTCTCATTAAGATTTTGGCTTCAGAATCTATTTTATCATGCGGCGCACGTCTCCGATGGGAAACGGTCAAGCCATGGTGGTGGTGATAGGTGCTATACTTCTCTATGGTTTTTGCCGGAGATTATCCCCATCACTCAGGCTCGACAAAACCCGCCAAACGACTTGTGCACCGTGACGAATTTGAGGCATGCGATGAGATCGAATAATGGCTGAGATAGCTATCGTCGGCGGCGGGCCTTCCGGGGCAATGTGCGGGGAGCAGCTCGCGCTGGCGGGAAATAAGGTTACGATTTTTGATGAGCATCTGGCGTGGGAAAAGCCCTGCGGCGGGGGATTAACTCACAAAGCCGTCGAGTGTTTCCCTTTCCTGCTCGACAATCCCTATCCCAAAAAACTGGTCCGCGAAATTAAGCTCATCAGCAGCGACGAGCATCACGCTTCGCTGGAAATGACCCACCCGATCGTCATTTATTCGCGCACCGTTCTGAACGGCATGTTACTGGACCGTGCGAAAGCCGCGGGATGCACCGTGCAACGCTCGCACGTCATCAATGTCGATACCACCACGACCAAGCCGCGCTATTGTGTCGAAGGCGAATGGCAAAGCGCCGACTTCCTTGTTTTGGCAGCAGGTGCGAGGAATCAACTGGTGCCGGAAACACGCGCGTTGCAGCGCGACGAACTGGAAATGACGCAAGGCTATTTTGTCCCGCAGACTGCCGACGCCATCACCATCAAATTCCTGCCGCACTTCGAAGGCTATATCTGGTCGTTTCCGCGTTGCGATCATTTATCGGTTGGAATTTGCGGCAGCATGGAGACGCATACCAGCCCGCAATTGCGCGAGCATCTGAATACCTTTGTCGCAAAACATAAAATTCCCACGCAAGGCGCAAAATTTTACAGCCATGTGCTGCCATCTCCGCAGGAGCGCACGCTGTCTAAGCGTACGGTGCTGGGCAAGAACTGGGCATTGATTGGCGATGCCGCCGCGTGGGTCGATCCGCTTACCGGGGAAGGCCTTTTTTATGCCATTCGATCCGGCGAATTACTGGGCCGTTCGCTCGCCGAAGGTTGTCCTGAAAAATATCCCGCGTGGGTCCGCGCATCATTTTCCGCCGAACTGGAATTCGCATCGCGCATCGTGCGGCGTTTTTATCGCGGGTCGTTCTTAGGCAGCGCGGTTACAACGCGAATGGTGCAATTCATGCGGCGTAGTCCGGTGTTTCGCCAACTGGTGGGGGACCTTTTCAGCGGCGCGCAGGATTACACCAGCCTGAAACGTCGAGTCTGGGGTCACCTGGGCATTACGGTAAGCGAATTCATTTCCAGCGTGCTCAACATCGATCAACCGATGGCCGTTCCCGCCACCCGAGGCGAAAGCGGCGCCGATTGATCCTCGCGCGACACGATAATTTCGTGTCCGTATAGTCATTCGCAATGTCAGGGCATCTAACCACCAGTGCCTGCGACGGCACCGCACCTATGCCCACGGAAAAAGACTCCAACTCAGCTTCAGCTTCCAAAACTAAAAAGCGTAAGAACGCGTGGAAAAATCTTCCCGACGTATGGGCACTGATCAAACCACGACGCGGAATCCTGGCCGCGGGTCTCGCTTTGATGGCGGTCAATCGCATCAGTGGATTGGTTCTGCCGGCATCCACGAAATATCTGGTCGACGATGTCATCGGCAAACGCCACATTCATCTGTTGACGCCGATCGTGCTGGCGGTGCTGGCTGCCACCATCATTCAGGGTCTTACCTCTTTCACGCTGACGCAATTGCTCTCGAAATCAGCTCAGAAAATGATCGCCGATTTGCGCCGCCAGGTGCAGGCGCATATCGGAAGGCTTTCGGTGGCTTTTTACGACGCCAACAAAACCGGCGTGCTGGTTTCGCGCATCATGAGCGACGTGGAAGGCGTGCGCAATCTTATCGGCACCGGCCTGGTTGAATTTGTTGGTGGTCTGATGACCGGCGTGTTGGCCTTGTTCGTTCTGTTGCGCATCAGCGTCACGATGACGGTGATCGCTTTCACCGTTCTTCTGGTTTTCGGTATTGGTCTGAACAAAGCGTTTGCCACCATCCGGCCGATATTCCGCGCGCGCCCGAAAATTACCGCTGAAGTTACCGGGCGGTTGACGGAATCGCTGGGCGGCGTGCGGGTGGTGAAGGGGTATCACGCCGAAGCGCGTGAAGAAAAAATCTTTTCCGGCGGCGTGCAGCGACTGCTCGACAACGTACTGAAGACTTTGACGGCCACGTCCATCATGAGCCTGTCCGCAGCGGCGCTGATGGGATTGGTCAGCGCGATGGTGATGTTCATGGGCGCCCGGCAAATTCTTGCAGGCACGATGACCCTGGGCACTTTTCTTACTTACACGATTTTCCTTGGCTTGCTGGTGGCCCCGGTGTTCCAGATCGTAGCCATCGGCACGCAGATCACCGAAGCTATCACCGGGCTTGAACGCACGCGCGAGATTTTGAATGAAAAAGTGGAAGACGAAGCGCCGGGCCGTGTGGTCACGCTGCCTCGCGTTGCAGGACAGGTGGAAATGCGCGATGTCAGTTTCGCCTACGACACGCGCAAAGAAGTTCTTCACGACATTAATTTTGCCGCGGAACCGGGCACGGTTACCGCTCTCGTCGGCCCATCCGGCGCCGGGAAATCCACGATCATTGGGCTGATCGCGGCGTTTTACGTGCCTGCCGCCGGAAGCGTGACCGTCGACGGCATCGATCTTTCCACAGTCAAATTAGAATCCTATCGCACGCAGTTAGGCGTGGTGCTGCAGGAGACTTTTCTTTTTGACGGTACCATCCGCGAAAACGTGGCGTTTGGACGGCCGGAGGCGCCGGAGGCGGAAATTCTTGCCGCGTGCCGTATCGCGCGCGTAGATGAGTTTGCGGAATCGTTCGAAAATCGCTACGACACCATCGTCGGAGAGCGTGGCGTAAAACTTTCCGGCGGGCAGAAGCAGCGCGTGTCGATTGCGCGCGCCATTCTGGCTGATCCGCGCATTCTGATTCTCGACGAAGCCACGTCCAGCCTGGACTCCGAATCGGAAGCGCTGATTCAGGAAGGGCTGCGTTACCTGATGCGCGGGCGCACTACCTTTGTGATTGCGCATCGACTTTCGACCATCCGGCGTGCGGATCAGATTCTCGTCGTGGAAGCAGGGCGGATTATTGAGCGCGGGACGCATGCCACTTTGTATGCTGCGGGCGGGCGTTATTACGACCTCTACACCAAGCAGCATTCCGTGGAAGCAAATTTGTTTTTGGCTCCGGGCGAAGGTGGGTTGGAACTTGAGGATGCCGAATTCGCATCCGGTTCCAATGGCCGCGGCGATTCGGCGATACCGGACGCGATTCGCCTGATTCGTGAACGCAACAACGCGTAGTTCTGAACGTTAAACTCAACACAAATGACACGGGTGGCAGTTCGCGTCGTGGTGATGCCTTTGTGTCGTGGTTAAAAAGAATGCTAATCAGGCCGTTGGTCGGCGCGCGATGGGTTTTCTGGCCGCGGTCAGCGGTAATAGCGTAGCCATCTTGCGGATCATGGCCAGCACCAGCCGCTTATCGCCATCCGAAAGCGTGGTGCTGTAGCGTTTGATTTCCGCCAGGAAGCGAATCTCGTCCTGCGAGAGTTCGCCCAGCATCTTCTGCGTCTCTTTATCGCGGGGTGTTTCCGTGCCGGGGAAAAAGTCCGCCAGCGAGATATCCATGGCTTCCGCAATCTTCGCCAGGGTTTCGAGCGAGGGGACGGTGTGGCCGTTCTCCACCCGCGAAAGATAGCAGCGCAGTAAGCCGGTGCGCCGCTCGATGTCGCCCTGCGACAGGCCACGCTGGCTGCGATAGGTTTTGATCACTTCTCCGATATTTACCCGGGGCTTTTCTTTAGGCACGTTATCTCTCCAGTAGATGGGGTAGCTTAGTCGCTAACACCGGGTGGTGACAAGGGGGGACTTCTACGTAGTGGTTCCAATGCGACAACAGCAGCTAGTTGGAGCAAACGTACTGAAGTAAGCAACAACAGACGATGAGAAACGCGCGGCGAAATTCGATTCGATCATAACGGCGGAAAAAAACCGGGACGCATACGCGTCCCCTTTTTACGCAAAGGATGGAAATTATTCTTAGCTACCTACCGTTGTAGCTACTGTTGGTCGCGGTTTTCGTCCCGGCGTTCCGTGGCGGTAACCGTTACGGGCTGCTCTAAGCGAAACTCCAGCAACGTCTCGCTGGGCACTCGTACCTCGTGTCCCCGTGTAAAGACCTGCACTCCCGCACCTGCCGCAGAACCGACGCCGGCGCCAATCGCTGCGCCTGTGCCTCCGCCCGCGATGGCTCCAATGATGGCGCCCGCAACAGCTCCGCCGCCCACTTTCTTGGCGGTATCTCCGCCGCGTCCTCTGCCGCGCAAAGTGTAATCTCTGCTGACGATGTTATATTCCAGATTATCAATCACGATGCGCGTCAGTTCGAGTTGCAATTCCGCGCTACCGCTCAAATGGCCAGCTTCCTTGGCATACTCCAGGCGACCGTAAATATCGCTTCCGCGCGGCGCGACGAGCACATCGTTCACCGCTAGATCCGTCTCCAGGCTGGCGTGAAACACGTCCCCGACTTGATTGTGCTTGGAATCTACTTCATCAATCATGCGCACCAGCAGTGGCTGGCCCGCCGGAAGGGTGATCGCGGTGCCGGGAGCGGCATACACCGCACGGTAGCCACGATCGCGGGAATCTGACGGCGGCGGATCGTATTGGCCATTCTGCGGGCTATCAGCTGGCGGATACTGTGAATTGTCCGACGGCGGGTTGGATGGCGGGTATTGGTCGTTGCGCTGACGATCATCACGTTGGCGGTCATCACGTCGGCGATCGTCTGCTTGCGGCTGCGGCTCGGGCTCCGCGTTGCGAGAATTCCGGTCAAATGAGAGCGCAACAATTTTTGTGACGCGGAAAGACTGCACATCTCCATCCACCTCGAAGCGGATAATCACCTGCGTTCCGCCAAGAAACTTCCCTTGCAGCACGCGACCGTCTTTCAGTTCCAAAGTGTCCGCGGCGGCTACGGTGGAGAAAATCAACAGCAAGGCGCTGACGCCTAGTAGATGGTTAAGTTTGTTCATAAACTTTTCCTCGCAAACGCGATTTACTCAAACGCTGAGCAAGACAAACGCTGGTCCAAATGACCGCCCGGACATCCGAGGCTGATTCTAGTGTATTCGATGTTCAAGATACGCCTGGAGGTTGCGTTCTTTTGCCGCAATGCCGCTATTTTGTGACGGCGTAAAGTTGGCGCGTGATCTCCGCCATCAACGTGGCGCTGTCCTTGCGGTCAGCCAGGCCTCGCACCAGAATCACCAGAACGAAGGGGCGCGGGGTGTAAACAATGGCCGCGTCATGATGAATCTTGGTGATTTCCCCGGTCTTGTGTGCGACCGGCGTGGCCGGAGGCAACCCTGCGGGGATGCCGTCATTAAAGGTTTGGCGCTTCATGATCTCCACCATCTGGCGGGAAGCGTCGGAGTCCACGGCTTTGCCGTTGGCGATGGCCTGCAGCAAAACCAGCAGACCGTTCGCGGTGGTGGTGTTATTCAGTCCCTGTTCATATGCCTTATTGTCTTCCACGCCGCGCAGCACGTTCATTCCGTCGGCATTCAGGCGGTGAACGGTGGCGCGTATATTCTCTATTCCCAGTTTCTCGATAAGCAGATTCGTGGCGAGATTGCTGCTTGCGGTGGTCATCCACTCGCATAATTGCGAGAGAGTGCGCGTCTGTCCCTCGAACTTGTAGATATCGGCGAAAGAATCGTCCCCGGCGTCGAGAGCGTACGGCGAGCCGTCCACGATGCTATGAAATTCATTGCGCACCAGGAGCGGGTCATCCAGTTTTACTTTGCCTTCACGCACCTGGTGGAATAACTCGATCATCACCGGAATTTTCATGGTGCTAGCGGCGTGGAACTGCTCGCTCTCGTGAAAGAGCCACTCCGATTTTCCATCGAGTGTGCGGAAAGCGACGGCAACCTCGGCACCACTTTTTTGTATGGTGCTTTGGATGGAGGGGAGTGCGGCGGTGAGTCGCGCGTCCTGGGCTGTGGCCGTCAACGAAAACAGCAAACTGCAAAAACTGGACGCAAGAAACGCAAACGCAAAGCGATAGCGGTCGATTGGTTGAGTACGCTGACGCATCAAGCGGGGCTCTCTAATTTGCATCCCCGCCTGAAGCGCCGCCGGTTTCCACCGTTTGCTTCTCGATGTTGAATCCTGATACTTCGAGCACAGCGGTATCGTTTCCTAGCGCAGACGGCAGATAGCTCGCGGTGACTTCGCGCTGTTCTCCCGGCAGCAGTGAAAAATAATTGTCTTCCCAGAGAATTGGCGCGATGTCCTGCCCACCCTTGGTGTGTACCTGTCTCTTATACACATC
>CAXMLS010000089.1:0-8913 GCA_964194235.1 uncultured bacterium
TGTTCGATTGCTCGCTGGCACCGGCGGGCGGCGGACGTTCCATCGCGTGGACCGGCCACGTGAAGATGATGGCCGCAGCGCAGCCATTTTTGTCCGGCGCGATTTCAAAGACCATCAACATGCCCGAGGAATCCACCGTCGAAGACGTGATGGACGCGTACATTGAATCGTGGAAGCTGGGGCTGAAGGCCGTGGCGGTGTATCGCGACAATTCGAAGCGCTCGCAGCCGCTGTCTGCTGCCGGAATGAAGAAAGATGACAAGAAGTCGGAAGCCGCGGTAGTGGAAGCGCTGCAGCAGGAATTGTTCGCACGCGCGCAACGCGAAAAAATGCCCGCGGAGCGCGCATCGGTCACCCACAAGTTCAGCGTCGGCGGCCACGAAGGTTACATCACCGTGGGCATGTACGACGATGGACGTCCGGGAGAAATTTTCATCAAGATGTCGAAAGAAGGGTCCACGCTGTCGGGCGTGATGGACGGCCTGGCGCTGACCGTTTCGATCGGGTTGCAGTACGGCGTGCCGCTGAAAGTGTACGTGGACAAACTCTTGAACACGCGCTTTGAGCCTTCGGGGATCACTGCGAATCCGAAGATTCGTTTTGTTTCTTCGGTGCTGGATTACATCGCACGCTGGCTGGGCGGCCGTTTTATTTCGGCGGATTACCTGAAGCTGAATGGCACGCCGATGCAGGAAATGGCCGCGGCGGCTGCGCCGGCTCCTGCCGTGGTGGCGCAGGCTCTTGCGGCGCTGCCGGTGCCGAGCGGTTCGTCGTCAAAACCCAGCAACGCACATGAGGGCGCGCCGACGTGCTCGGAGTGCGGCATGTTGATGGTTCCGAACGGGGCCTGCTACAAGTGCGAAAACTGCGGGAGCACCAGCGGTTGCAGCTGAGATTGCAGCGCGCGGCGAGGGCCGCAACTAGATGAGCATTTTCCCTCTGGGATGGGGGCAGGCTACGCAGCCTGCTCCAGTGCAATCAGTTCCGGATGGAGAAGGCGCCCCAGTCTCTGAAATAAACGGCGCTGCAGAGTCTGCGGCGATTCACGCCGGAAACAGCGGACCGCAGTCACTTGATTCTTCTTGTACGCAATCTCCAGCATTGCAATCCGCAAGCGTAGCCACGTCGCAAAATCCAGCCGCGTCGCAAACGCGTGGATTTCTGCACATCGTGCGTCATGGCGCAGGACCTTTCGCGATTTATGTGGTGACCTACTGTCGATTGAACAATGACCACGGTGCCGGCGGTAGCGTCGGAGTAAGTCCAAAACCGGTGCTGGCGGAAGGCGCGACATTGCTGATCGAACTGCTGGAACGGCTGGGCGTGGACTTCAAGCGCCATGAAGTACGCGGCGCGATGGAAGACATTCTGCGACTGGGCTCCGCCAACATTCCTGACCTGTGGCTGAGCGATGAACAAATGCTGGAGAAGGGCCTGGTCGAAAGTTAAACGGTGTTTGCGTTAGAATGCGCGGCGAGAAATTTGCGGGACGCGATTTTTTAATTATTGCCGAGCGAGGTTGGCCGCTGAATCGCCAACACATCGCGAGCGAGCTGTGCAATTCCGGTTTATCTCAATAAAAATTGAATAGGTAACGCGCCTAGCGCGGCCGCAATTGTGGAAGGCGCGAAGTAAGCGGCCGCGGGCGCATGCGGAACCGCGGGCCCAGTGGCGGCGGCACGTTGCGTTGCAGATCGCCGCAACAGGGGCAGATGCCCTGGTTGGAGGTTGCGGCGGTGGCATCGGCGCGCAACCAGTGCCCGCGAGCTTCACATAACGGGTTGATGCATTGCACTGTAAACCCCGGCAAATACTGCATCGCTGTTCCCCCAGTTGGTGTGACGTGTTGAGTTAACGCAATGGTCCAGGCTTTTGCCGCAAAATCCCGTGGAATGCGATGGAGTTTGTACGTTCAGCGCCTTGGTGTCAATAGAAAAGGCCTACTAGATGTAGTGGGGGACTTGCTATCTGTGGAAAAGCCAGGCGCGGCGGGAAGGCCACTGAAACAAACCACGTTAAATTCCAATTGTCGCTGAGGCTAAGGTTTCGCGGGAGGTGCGGGGTTATCAGGGGCTTTGGCGGCTGGCGGCGTATGCTGCAGTTCCTGCAAGGCGGCGAGACGCATTTTCAAACGATCGATGTCCTGCTGTTTGTCGTTGATCTGTTTCTGCTGCGTGTCGAGCGCCGATTTGCCGGCGGTGTCATGCACGTAATCGGGATTGGAAAAATAGGTATCCTGCTTTAGCGCGAGATCGCGCTTCAGAAAATCAGCGTCCTGTTCGGCGATTGCGATGGTGTCTTTCAGTTTGGCAATTTCAGGGTCATCGGATGACGCAGGTTTGGTAGCCGGGTCGGTTCTCTCCGAAGCGGAAATTTGCGCTGCTGCAACGGCATCCTGCGTGGGTGCTTGGGTTTCGAGTTTGGCCGGTGCGTCGACGGTCAAGCCTTGCGCGCCGGGTTTCACATTTTTGCGATCGAGATCGTCGTCGGTGATGACTTTGGAAGCCTTGGTAGCACCCTTCGCCTGCTCCCGGGAGCGTCGCGCGGCATCCGCAATGGATTGCGAATCGGAAGTCGTCTGGTCCTGCGATTGGTGCGCGGGCCGGGGAGCGCCTGACAGCGAGATTACGGCGGCAAATGAAAACGCTAGCATCGCTAAAGCCCATCGGGACAGCGCTGGCACGGATTTTCGGAGTGACATAGAACCTCTTGCCGATCCAATCATTCAATTCCCAACATACGCTTAACCGCGTGGGTGTGCCAATTCGCAGGTGAAGTGCGGACTCGAATCAGGCAACGGCAGGGCACCCATGGACTGGTCTTCGACACGTGATTGTTCCGAAGCATCATCGTTGCGAAAACGCTTATACTGACCATTGAACTAAAAGCGATAAATTGTTTTGCGAAGGACTCCCGCTTGAGATTGCCACTTTGCTTTGCGGTAGTTTTCATTTTTGCGGCAAGCGCACCGAACCTGCGAAGTCAGGAGCTGATTACGTCGCCGCCACCGCTGATAAAACCAAACGCGCTGATGGGCACGACGGCATCTTCCGACAGCGCAACCGTGGCTGCGTCCAGTCGCGACGAACATCGTTTCTGGGACCGGAAAAATGACTGGCTCTTTGCGGGAGTCGCGGCGGGCCGAACGCTGGATTATTTTTCCACATTGAATTTTCGCCGGCGGGGACACCAGGAAGTTTTTCTGACCAACGACATTGTCGACAATCACGCGGGGTTCGCGGTTATTGAAGCGGCAAGTACCGGCGCTTCCGTCGGGGCATCTTATATTTTTCACCATTATAGACATCACAAACTGGAACGCTGGACCTCCATCGTGCACATCGGGCTGGCGACCAGCGGAGCGGTACGAAATTATTCTCTGAAGACGGTGCACTGAGGTGGGAACATTGCGCAGCGGGTGGAGTCGGTATATCGGCGCGCGCCATTTCTTTCTGGGTTTAGTTTTTTCTCTTTGCTTCGCGCCACCACATACCCTGGCGCGCGGCTTCTTGGCGCAGGATTTGCAGCACACGCAAACGGCGAAGCCCGCGGCCAAGAGTTCTCCTGAAAGTTCGGATTCGCCGCGCACCCGCCCGGCACAAACGCCGCCTCCGACACAAACGGAAACGGATCAGTACACTCTGTCGCATGACCGCTACGAAAAAGCGGTCTCCTATTCCCGCGCGGGTTACACGCTGTATTTCATCTCGTATTTCCTGGGCGCATTGGTACTGCTGCTACTCCTGCGACTGGGCGTCGCTGCCAAATTTCGCGATATCGCCGAATCCGTGACCGATAAAAAGTGGCTGCAGGGTCTGATTTTTGTTCCGTTGCTGATCCTCGCAATGGATTTGGCTGATCTTCCTGTGAGCATTTACTGGCATACGCTTTCCCTGCGCTATCAACAATCGATTCAACGCTGGGGATCGTGGCTGGTGGACTGGCTGAAGGCGGAAGCGTTGGGCATAGGACTGGCGGTAATTCTGGCGCTGATCCTGCACGTGGTTATGCGCAAGAGTCCAAGGCGCTGGTGGTTTTATTTCTGGGTGGCGGCGCTTCCGATCCTGTTGTTTTTCTTTTTTATCAGCCCGTGGTTCATCGATCCGCTGTTCAATCATTTTGAGCCTTTAACCGGCGAGCATCCGGAGCTGGTAACTTCCATCGCGAATCTGACGCAGCGCGCGGGGATTCCGATTCCGGCGGACAGAATGTTCCTGATGAAAGCCAGCGAGAAAACCAATGCGATCAATGCGTATGTAACAGGACTGGGCGCGTCGAAGCGGGTAGTGATCTGGGATACCACGCTGAATAAGACCACGAATGACGAAGCTTTGTTCATCGTCGGTCACGAGCTGGGGCACTACGTTCTGGGGCACGTGCTCACTGCTTTTGTGTTTTTCGGAGCGGCGCTGCTGCTGGCTTTGTATTTAATGTTCCGCGGGTTGCACTGGGCGTTGCATCGCTGGTCCGTAGATTGGAAGATTCACAGCGCCGAGGACTGGGCGTCGCTCGCGGTACTTTTATTGATCCTGCAAATTTTGTCGTTTGTGTCGTCGCCGATTGTGAACGGATTCAGCCGTATGCAGGAACATGCTGCCGACGTATACGGGTTGGAAGTGATTCACGGCGTCGTGCCCAACTCCGAGGAAGTAGCCGCGCATGGATTTCAGGTGCTGGGTGAGCTGGATCTCTCCGATCCAAATCCTCCGCCGTTCATCACCTTCTGGCTGTACAGCCACCCGCCGCTGGCGGAACGGCTGGTGTTTGCGCACAGTTATGATCCGTGGTCTAAGGGCGAGTCACCGAAGTATGTGAAGTAGTCTGCCGCGGTGCTTTTCTGCCGGTTGCCCGCCTGGTAACCGCCGGTGCTTACTGGCGGGCCGCATGGCACGTCTGATTTAAATAGAAGCCCGTACAATAGATAGATACCGATGGAAATTGACAAGACTACAGTTGCGTCTGGCGAGCCTGGGCCCAAGGGTGTTCCGGACACGACGCCCGCGGAAAAGATTTTCCTGAACGCCGAAGGACTGCGCGCGGGTTGGCGATTGTTACTTTACGTGGCGTTTGTGGCGGGATTTTTTCTGGGTTTTAAAGTTCTGCTGATGCACATGCTGAAATCCACGCCCGGCCTGTTTTCAGTACGCAAACTGTTCTTAATGGAAGTGATCAGCTTCACTGCGGTATTCGGCGGGGCGATCTTGATGTCGCTCATCGAGAAACGTCCGGTGGGAATGTATGGATTGCCGGTGCGAGGAGCGTTTGGGAAATTGTTCTGGCAAGGGTGCCTGCTGGGCTTGCTGGAAATCAGCCTGTTGATTGGGATCATTCATTTGTTCGGCGGATATTCGTTTGGGACGCTTGATTTGCACGGCGCGGCGATCCTGCACTGGGGCGTGTTGTGGGCGATTTGCTTCGTGTTCGTCGCGCTGTTTGAGGAATTTTTGTTTCGCGGATATACATTATTCACGTTGAGCTCGGGCATGGGTTTTTGGCCCGCTGCGGTTTTGCTTTCGCTGCTGTTCGCGGGCGTGCATCTAGAAAATAACGGCGAAGGACGCATCGGCGTGGCGGCGGTTTTCATTGTGGGGATGCTGTGGTGCCTCACGGTGCGGCGGACCGCAAGCCTGTGGCTCGCGGTGGGAATGCACGCGGCATTCGATTTTGGAGAGACGTTTCTTTATTCCGTTCCAGACAGCGGCATGCTGTTTCCCGGTCACCTGTCGAACGCCACGCTGCACGGGCAGCTGTGGCTGACCGGTGGGTCGGCCGGGCCGGAAGCCAGTCTCATCGACTTTTTACTCATGGTTGCGCTGTTTTACGTGATTCACCGGCTCTATCCCGCCGTTCCAAAACAACCGCACGACGAACTGCGCGGCGATTACCGCACCAATTCCGAAGCGAACACCAATCTAACGCCCTGACGTTTGGCGTCGGGCAATGCTTCCCGGAGCGCCTGCAGCGTTGCGGTGTGCGCATGCCCGATGGCAATCGCGGATTTTTTGTTTACAGCTTCACGGATGGCGAGGGCGATCTGCTTGCGGACCGCGGCCACGGTTTCCACGTCGTCGAGAAATGGCACGTTGCGAAATCCCGCGCGTACTCCGAAACGGTGCGCGGTGTCGTACGCAATGGTTGCGGTGCTGGTGCGGCTATCGACGTAAAAAAGTTTGCGCTCCCGCAGAATGGGCATCAGCTGCGACATTAATTTCGCGTCCGCGGTGGATTGTGAGCCCTGATGATTGTTTACGCCGACAACGCCGGGAATGCTGTTGAGAAATTGCGTGAGCAGCGCGGAAATCGCCGCCTCAGACATACCGGCGTGCAGTTCGTGCGGCTCCGGCGGCGCTTTGCCCAGCGATTGCATCGGGAGATGCAACATGACTTCGCGCTTCAGGCGATGCGCCTGCTCGGCGATTTCCTGGGAATGAACGTGATTTGGAAGAATGGAAACGGTAAGCGGGTACGGCATGGCGAAAATCGCTTCGGCCGCGGCGCGATCGTTGCCGAGGTCATCGAGAATGATGGCCAGCCTGGCAGGAGCGATTTTTTCCGCTGCCGGCGAGGACTCCGAGGGGTGTGACGCGGTGGCTTCGCTGATGTGGATATGAATAGTGTGAGTGATAACGCCGGCGTGGCGATACGTTAGTGAAAGTATGTCCACGGTTTGTGAGCGAGGTTGACCGGCGCGCGACCCTTGAGATTCTTGTGGAGGAGGCGAAGGATCAAGGGTTAAAGCGTGGGAAGTGGCCACGGCACCGAGCGCTTGCAACAAGCGGGGGATCGACGGCGGAAGCTCCGTGCCATTACGATTCTGGAAAATGCGTATCTCGATGTGGTCTTTGGAATTCGGAAGCTTTTCGAAGGCGCGCAATTCGCTGCGAACTTCGGAACCGGGCGGTGCGGCGGCAGTTGCGGCAGCCACAAATTCGTGGGTGATGCGATGGATGTCTTCTACTTCAAGGCGTTTTTCACGGTGCCGTTTGCAGCCGCAGCAAAGGACTGCCAGCAAGCCGAGAAGCGCGGCTAATTTTACTGCGTGTGAGTTACTTCGTGGAGAACCGCTGGCTTCAAAACTTCGGCGCACTGAAAATCAGGCGGCTTTCTTTACCGGCGTCTTCAACATCTCGAGGGCTTTGCGGTAGATGGAATCCTCGGGCGAAAGCGGCCGAGGCCCCTGCGGAGTTTCTTTCTTCGGCGCAGTGGCGCTGTCTTCCACGTCGGAATCATCTTCGGCGGTAAGGTGCACGACCTCGGTTGGGGCCACGCCTTCTTCGATAATGGATTTGCCGCTGGGATTGTAATAGTTGGCGGTGGTCAAAATCAGCGCGGCGCCATCATCGAGGGTAATCAGTTTTTGTTCCGAGGCAAGCCCAAAGGTGCGTTCGCCGACAACGTCGCCGCGGTGATTCGCCACGATTGCAGAAGCCAGAACCTCGGCGGCGCCGGAGGTGCTGCCGTCGATCAAAATGGAGACGGGTCCTTTCCAGGCCACCTGTTTCGGCTCGGCAGAAAAAACCTGCGCAGATACGGTTTGCCCTTTTAGCGTGGCAAGAGTGCCAGACGGGACGAATAAGCGGGCGACCGAAATGGCTTCCGACGTTTGGCCGCGGCCGCATTCGCGCAAATCCAGGATGAGGTTATGCACGCCCTGCTTTTCGGCTTCGAGCAAGCGCGCGCGGATTTCGTCAGCGCGCCCGGCATCGAGAGAAACCAGACGCAGAACCAGCGTGTCCGCTTCCGCTTTCTGGGTGATCATTTTGGCGGGAACCAGTTTTTCGCGCACGACATCCACATCATCGGGAGTAGCTTTTCCTCGCCGGATGACCGCGACCTTAACGTCAGTGCCCGGCTGCCCGGTGAGCAAATTCATCGCCTGGCCCACGGACATATCGCGGGTGGTAAATCCGCCGACGGATTCAAAAATATCGCCGCTATGAATGCCGGCCTTCGCGCCTGCGCTATCCGGTAGAACGGAAACGACGATTACGTATCCGAAACGCTTGCTGAGGGTGATTCCGCTTTCGCCGGTGCCGGAGTTCTGAATTTTTTTCTTGTATTCGTCGTACTCGCGCGGGGTCAGATAACTGGACTGGGTGTCGAGGGATTCGAGAAGGCCGTGCAGCGACCCGGCCGTGACGGTGCGCATGTTGGGTTCGTCGACGTAATCCTGCTGAATTTTCTGCAGGACCTCTCCAAATACGGTCAGCGATTTGTAGGCTTTGTCGTCGGGAGTGCGGCCCAGAAGGTGGCCGATACCCGCATAGCAGAATATCGCTACCGATACACAAACCAAGCCAATGCGTGCCACTCGGTTCATTGCTCCACCTATTGGAAAGTCACAGGAAAGTATAACACCGCTCAATTATGGGACGCGCCGCGAAAGAGAAAGGAAGCCCGGGACGAGTTTTGGGATTTAGAAGGGTCAGGGCGGTGAAGCGTGACGAGTGAAGGCTAGAGGTGATTGGCGTTAGTCCAAGGCTAAAGAGACACGCCACAAGGTAATTTGATGCTATTTAACCACACGGTGAAATTTGTGCACCATGGATGTGATTTTAAGTTTATGATAACAAAGGAGAAAATCAGATCCAGCTGGCCTGCAATCTGCTCTATTAACATGACCCATGTTCCAGACGACCATCAATTCTTCGGCTGCTACAGAAGGTGTGGGCCTCCACACCGGGGTGTTCGGACATGTGCGCCTGGTTCCGGCACCCGCCGAGACGGGCATCGTGTTCCGCCGCACGGACCTGGATAATTTCCCCATAGAAGCGCAGGGCCACAACGTCGCGCGCGTCAGCTATGCCACCAGCTTGATGAAACAAGGCGTGTTGCTGTCGACCACCGAGCATCTGCTGGCGGCGATTTATTCCTGCGGAATCGACAACATATATATCTGTCTCTTATACACAT
>CAXMLS010000090.1:0-3759 GCA_964194235.1 uncultured bacterium
GCGTCGGCCCGCTCCGGTCGGGATGACAGGTTCTTTCTTGTTCGGCGAAAGGGACGAGCGACTAGGTTTCTTTTAGTTTCAACTTGCCGGCGGACTTATTTTCTTCGAGGAACGCGCGCAGGTCCGGTGTGGCTTCGAGCAGGCGAGTCCACTGTTCGTAATACAGGGTGACCGGAAAGCGGCCGAGACCGTAGACGCTGACCCCGCCTTTTTCACCTACACGAAATTCGAGCGCGCCAGTGCGGCGGCCAGTTCCCTTCTTCTCCAGTTCCGCAATTTTAGCTTTTAATTCTTCGTATGACGGTTCAGCCATAAATCCTCCGAGTGAATTCCAGAATTATAGCGGAGTACGGGATGGTGTGTCGCGGGTCAGAATTGCGCACGACGAGATAGCGCGACAAATTATTTTAAATTTACTTTTTGGTCTAGCGGCAAATCCTGCGATGAGCCGCCAACCATAAACGAATAGCTACCCGGAACGAGCTTCCAGGAACTCGCGGCTTCGTCGTAGATCGACAGATACGCGGGATCGATGCTCACGCTAACTTCCTTATTTTCTCCGGGATTTAACTGGACTTTGCTAAAGCCCACCAAGCGCTTGGGTGGCTCGCCGGCTTCAGCGGGAAGCGCGACGTAAACTTCCGCGATCTCCGCTCCTGCGCGGTTTCCGGTGTTTTTTACCGTGAAGCTGACCACGGTCTGCTTGCCGGGCTTCACTTTCAAATCGGAGTAGGCATAGCTGGTGTAAGACAGACCAAATCCAAACGGAAACAGTACGGTTTTCTTTTCCGCGTCGTACCACTTGTAGCCGACTTTCAAACCCTCGTCGTAGCGAACTTCGAATGTGGGCTTGGCTTCGCCGGATTTCATGACGGCTTCGATGCCGGTCGCTCCCGGCGGAGGAGTTACGAATTGCGGATGCGGCAGATCGGCTTCGCTGCGCGGAAAGGTCATGGGTAGTTTCGCGCCGGGATTTACATCGCCGAAAAGAATGTTGGCCACGGCATCGGCGCCTTTGCTTCCGGCATACCACGATTCCAGTACCGCGCCGACTTTATCAAGCCACGGCATGGTGACAGCAGTGCCCGTTTCAAGGACCACGATGGTGTGCGGATTTGCGGCCGCTACCTGATCGATCAACGCATTTTGATTATCGGGAAGAGCGAGGTCAGGCAAATCCATATCCTCGCTGGTCCACTGATGCGCGAAAACGATAGCGATATCCGAGTTTTTCGCAAGGGTTGCAACGGCGTTGGGATTATCGCCGGATTCAAACTTTACATTTATTCCGGGCGCTCTTGCGGTAATAGATTTCAACGGCGAAGTGGGAAACCACACATGGGCCTGCCATTTGGGCGCAGATGATCCAGGCGGATCGACCTGCGCGGAACCGCCGCCGGAAATCATTCCGGTGTCGGCGTGCGCGCCGATGATGGCGATGGAGTGCACTTTTGCGCGGTCGAGCGGAAGGAGCGCATTGTTATTTTTCAGCAGGACGATACTTTGTTCCGCGGTGCGGCGCGCGGTTTCCAGGCCGCCCTCAGCGTCGACGACACTTTTTTTCGGGGGAAAATCGACGATGCCGCTCGCAAATTCCGAGCGGAGAATGCGGCGTGCATGGTCATCGAGCTCGGCGAGAGGAACTTTTCCGTCCTGCACGGCTTTCTTTAATGGCTCGCCGAAGAAATCTTCCATCGGTTCTTCATTATCGAGTCCTGCGGCCGAAGCTTTCACCACGCTATGCGTGCCGCCCCAATCGGACAGGACAAACCCTTTGAACTTCCAGGAATTTTTCAGTACATCGGTGAGGAGATATTTATTTTCACAGGCGAAGTCATTATTCACCGCGTTGTACGAGCACATCACGGCCGCGGGATTGCCAATTTCGATGCCGATGTGAAAAGCGAGCAAGTCGGATTCCTGCAGCGCACGCTTGTCGATCAGAACGTTGACTTCATTACGGCCGCTTTCCTGATCGTTGGCGGCGTAATGCTTGATGTCGCCGATAACATGCTGGGCCTGTTCGCACTTGATGCGATTGCCGACCAGCGTTCCGGCAAGAATGGGATCCTCACCCATGTATTCGAAGGTGCGGCCGTTGCGCGGATCGCGTGTGACGTTCGTGCCGCCGCCGAGGGTCATGTTGTAGCCTTGCGCGCGAAGCTCGCGGCCGATGAGCGCGCCATATTCACAGGCGGCTTGCGGATCCCAGGTTGCGGCAGAAGCGAGATTGGAGGGAAGCGCGGTAGAATAGCGGCCATTTTCCGCGCTGCTGCGCACACCGTAGGCTGCGTCGCTCATCAGTATTTTTGGAATGCCCAGACGCGGGATACCGAGGACAAAACCTGCACCACCGTTGCCGAGGTTTTGATTCGGATGCGGTTTGCTCCAACCAGGCATGCCATTTCCGTGAACGAGTACGATTTTTTCGTCGAGGGTTAATTGCTTCAGCACCATTTCGGCACGCTCATCGGGCGAGAGGTTGGTGTTCATCCACGGACGTGCTTGCGCGTCGTCGTCAGCAGCATTGTGCAAGAGATGTTGCGCGAGAGACGGCGCGGTGGCCAGAAACAGCGCAACGATCGCAGGAAATGAAACGCGCAGCCAGTGAGAATGCTTCATGATTTTAACGGCCTTCCCGCAGCTAGAAATTGTGACTCGCTATAGTACCCGGTTTGGCGCGAATATTGCGGTGTTTTGAAGGATTGAGAAGCATCCAGGGACAACAATGGCGGCATCCTATTTTTGGCGACGATCAGCGCGATGGTCGCGGCAGTGCAAATCCCGACTCACATAGATGCTTTGTAAAGTGAAAAAAGAGTCGACGTGATAGCCTGCTGGAATTGGGATGGACGCGGATTGGCGTGTGCTCCTTGCACTGGACAACCCGAATAAAAAAATATTGCTACGGGCGGGAAAATGAAAGCTAAGGCAGGGGCGGTGCGCGGGGTTGCGTTGATTATAGCGCTAGCTTTGGCAGGAGCGGTGTTTCCTGCAATGGCGCAAACGAACGCGCACAGCGGCGGTAGCGAGCGAGCAACTCCCGTCAAAACGTCGCGCATCACCGAAGCGATCGATGAACGGCGCCTGGTGCGTGTTCGTGGAAATGTGCATCCGCTGGCGCAGGCGAAGTTCGATCAGGGCGCGGTGAACGACGCGCAACCGATGGATCGCGTGTTACTGCTGCTGCAGCGGGGCCCAGCGGAGGAGGCGGCGCTTCGGCAATTGCTGGATGACCAGCAGACAACGAATTCGCCGAAACATCATGCGTGGTTAACACCGGAACAATTCGGAGCGGAATTCGGTCCGTCGGATGCGGACATTCAAGCGACGACGGAGTGGCTGGGCTCGCGCGGATTTCATGGAATTAAAGTTGGGCCGGGGCGGACGGTGATTGAGTTTTCGGGGACGGCACGGCAGGTGCGCGAGGCGTTTCATACGGAGATGCGGCGTTACCTGGTGAAGGACTCGGAACACTTTGCGAATGCGAGCGATCCGCAGATTCCCGCGGCATTGTCACCGGTTGTGGCCGGCGTGGTGTCGCTGCACAATTTTCCGAAATTTGCGCACACGCATTCGCTGGGAACATTTCAGCGCGCGCGGGAGACGGGCGCGATTGAGCCGATGTTTTCGTTTGCCGGATGCGGAAGCAGTACGGGAGGCAAGTGCAATGGTCTTGGGCCGGCGGACTTGGCGAAAATTTACAATATTCCGGCCAGCCTAGACGGGACAGGACAAAGCCTGTCTCTTATACACATC
>CAXMLS010000091.1:0-4305 GCA_964194235.1 uncultured bacterium
CTCCACACCACTTTTACCGGCTTGCCGGTTTTTTTCGCCAGCACCGCGGCTTCTATGGCGAAGTCCGGAAACGATTTGCGGCCGAAGGCTCCACCCAGCAGCGTAACGTGAACGGTAACGTCTTCTTTCTTCAGTCCCACTGCGGTTGCGATGGCTTCTTTCGCGCCCTGCGGGTTCTGGCTTGGCGCCCACACTTCCATTCTGCCATCGCGAAAATTTGCCAGCGCCGCGGGCGGTTCCATGGAAGCGTGCGCCAGCAACGGAGCATAATATTCCGCTTCGATAATCTTGCCGCCCTTCGCAAAAATCGCGTCTACGTTGCCGTTCTCGCGCGCTACTTTTCCGGGCTTGCGTGCCGTTTCCTGCAGCTCTTTTTTATACGCCTCGGAGTTGTAAACGCTGTGCGGGCTTTTTTCCCATTCAATCTTTAGTTTTTTCTTTCCCTGCATCGCGGCCCAGGTGTTATCCGCCAGCACCGCTACGCCGCCTAACGCTTGATACCCCACAGGCGGTTTGTACCCATCGATCGATACGGTTTGCTTCACGCCGGGAACCGCCAGCGCGGCCTTGTCGTCGATGACCTTCGCCCTGCTGCCCAGCACCGGGGGATGCGCAACGCTCGCATACAACATTCCGTCCATGCGCGTGTCTTGCCCATAAATCGCTTTGCCGGAGCACATGTCCCGCAAGTCGTAGCTCGCGGTGTCTTTGCCGATGTACCGCCACTCGTTGCGCGCTTTAAGTTTTATTTCTTCCTTCTTCGGCACGTCCAGTTTTGCCGCCGCGGCCGCCAACTCACCATATCCAAGTTTTTTCCCCGACGGCGTATGCACCACTTCGTGCAATCCGGCGCGGCATTCCGACTCTGGTTTGTCCCACTGCGCGGCGGCTGCGCGGACCAGCATCAGCCGAGCCGTCGCGCCTGCCTGGCGCAAAGGTTCAAAGAAACTGCGCACGGAATGCGAGCCGTCCGTATCCTGATCGCCATATTTTTCGTCTCCGGTGGCTTGCACAATTTTTACGCGCGCCCAGTCGGCATCCAGTTCGTCGGCCACGATTCGTGGCAGCGCCGTTTTGCTGCCGCTGCCCATTTCCGAACGATGCGCGACGATGTACACGGTACCGTCGGTATCGATGGCCAGGTACACGTTGGGATGTAACGGCGCATTCGCCATCGAGGAAGTCGGATCGACAGGCAAACTCCCTGCGGCCATAACGGTTCCCGGTAACCATCGAACGGTCAGCACCAACGCGCCCGCGCCGAGCATTCCTTTCAGGAATCCTCTTCGATCGGCCGACTCGAGAGTGTTTACGGAAATATGGTCAAGACGCTTCATCCTGTCTCCCATTTACTTGCGCGTAGCAGCACTAACTTTGTTCGCGATTCTTCATCCTACTGCCATTCCCAATTCTTGCAAGCTTGGTGCAGACGTTATTCGGGCTCCCTATTTTTCGGAAACCAGCAACCGCTGCGGCATGTCGGGAATTTCATGCATCGTGGTTTTACCAAAGCCGGCATTGCGAAACATCTTTTCGTACTCCGTGAAGGTATAGGCGTCACCCGAGTCGGTGGTCGCCAGCATAATCAGGCTGAACATGGCCGCCGTCGGCGGACTGACGCGATCCTCGTTGGGTACAAACTCCAGCGTGATGGCCTGGCCCCCGGCATTCAAGGCCGCGTGCACGCGCTTCATTAATTTCTCGCAGGTACTCGGATCGAAGTGGTGAAAAATATTGGTCAACAGCACGTAATCGTATCCGCTGCCGAGGTCGGTCTCAAACGCGCTGCCGGCCCGCGTCGTGTATCGTTCGCTGACTCCGGCGGCGCGGGCGTTTTCTTTCGCAACTTCCAGCACCTTGGGCCAGTCGACCGCCATGATTTGCGCGTTCGGATTTTGCCGCGCCATGGTGATCCCGTACATTCCATGACCCGCGGCGATATCCAGAACCTTGCACGCTTTTCCTTGCGGCATTCCCGTAACCTGCGCGATGAACGCCGCCGGCAGCATAGTGAGCGGTGCCATGGAGCGCGCAAAGGGCACCCACGCATCGTCGTTCGGCGTTTGATTATCACCCTGCGCCAACGTGGTACCGCCTTTTTTAACCGCATCCGTTAAGCCGGAAAATCTTTTCGTGATGTGCTCGCCGGACAGAAATCCACATATCGAACCCATGTACGCCGGGGAGCGACGGCTCAGAAAAATGCTCGATTCTTGAGTCAGAGCGTAATGGCCGGATTGTTTTGTCAGGAAACCAAGCACAGTCAGGTAATTGCAAAGAGACTGGACGCCACGCTCGGCAGCGCCTGTTGTTTTTGCAAGGGAAGCGACGTCATTGGCACCGTCCGCAATCACCGAAAAAATGTCCAGGTCGATCGCGGTCCGAAGCGCATGAGCTTGCTGATAGGCATTTAACGTATTGAAAATATGTTCCGGCGAAGGCCGGGTGGTTCCGGCTGGTGTGGCCATGGTTGATGCCTCCTTTGGGGAGTCCGAATTGCCGGATAGTAGCACGAGAAAACGTCTTTAACCGCTCGGTCTGATCTCTGCGATTTGCTTCTGCCGGCATTGCTTCACCACTGCACGGCTGGCATAATTCTGCTCCCTCGCGGCGCAAAGAGGCGCCACCCATGGAACGCGAAGTTCATCGCTGGCATTCTTCACGGATGGGTATTGAGCTTGGCGTGGTGGTTTACGGCCACTGGGGACCACCGCTGTTGGGCTTTCCCACCAGCGCGGGCGACGAATGGGAACTCGAGAATCAGGGAATGGTCGGCGCGCTCGGTGAATTCATCGACGCCGGCAAAATAAAATTGTTCTCCGTGAATTCGGCCAACGGCTACGGCCTGTACAACAAAGCCGCGCACCCTTTTCATCGCAGTTACATGCAGTCGATGTTCGACGCGTATCTGCTCGAAGAAGTCGTGCCTTTCGTCTGGGACAATTGCCAATCGCGTCTTCCCATTTCCACCATGGGCGCATCCTTCGGCGCGTACCACGCCGCAAACACTTTGTTCAAGCATCCCGACGTGATCAAACGCTGCTTTGCCCTATCGGGTGTCTATGACGTGCGGAATTTTTTGGATGGTATGTACGACGAAAATCTTTATTTCAACAATCCGGTCGATTATCTGGCCAATCTAAACGACCAGTGGTTGCTGGAGCAGCTTTCTTCCTGCGACATTCACCTCAGCACTGGAACGGGATCATGGGAAAAAAGCGGCCCGACTTACCGGCTATCGGCAATTCTTGCCGGCAAAGGCATTCGCCACTCTCTGGATGATTGGGGAGCGCAGGGCGGCCACGATTGGCCTTACTGGAAGCATCAGATGCGCGAATATGTTTCGCGCCTTTTCTAAAATTAAATTCCTGGCCGCGGATTTTCCGCACTCGCTCAGGAAAGTCCCAGATGGTCGAGCTGGTATCGGCCGCGCTCGATGACCTGATCGTCATCGATCCACACATCGCATTTCCGCGTCAGCACATCGACATGCGTTTTCGATTCCCAGTCGGCATGCGTCTGGCTGCCATACGGGTCGCCAAACGCCAGATGCACGCCGGGAAATTTTTCGTCCTGCAACAAAACTCCGATCATGCGCGAAAGTCCCAGATTGGTGCCGAACGCCAGCTCCCCCACGCGATCGCTGTTCTCGTCGGTGTGGCAATACTCCCAGAATTCCTGCTGCAGATCTTTCCGCGCGCATTCCGCGTGAACCAGCCGCGCGGATTTAATTTCCAGAATCAGCGGAGTCGACTGCAAATCCCCGTATTTACCATTGAAGTGATCGCCGGCCGTCGCGTCGCACACAAATGTGCCGTCCACCGTGGCGGGAGTAGTAAAAACTTCCCCGGCCGGCAAATTCGACCAGTATCGCGGGCTGATCAACCCGCTGGTCTTTACCCAGTCAAGGCCGCGATCGAAATGCGCGGCGATGTTTGTGCCGGCTTCGGTTTTCACGGTAAGAGTTTCCGCGCGCTGCATGCGCTCGCGCAGTTTGTCGCTCAGCCGGTCGACCATCTGGTAGTCCGCGCGCATGCCCTGCTGCATGATTTCGGCCGTCACGCCCACCATGTGGGCATAACGGATCTGCCGCCGCTCGACAATTTTTACAATGGCCATGCGCGCGCCCAGCTCGCCGGTCTGCGGCGTCATGCACAGTATTCCCACGTCCGCCTTTTCCAGCGCGCCCAATATCTCGGCGGGAGCTTCACGCATCGGGCGCGGTCCAAAATCTTCCAGTAAAAATGCGCTGTAATTTGCGCCGCGTTCTTGAACTGCCGCCGTCAGGCTCGCAGCCACCGGCTT
>CAXMLS010000092.1:0-3835 GCA_964194235.1 uncultured bacterium
AGATGTGTATAAGAGACAGGTTATGTACCATCCATAGACGATCCGGAAATCGAATGCCTGCTTGTGCGCGCGCAGGAAATGGCGCGATATGTGGAAACCGGTGCTCTCGACGCAGGCATTACAGGACACGATTGGGTGGTGGAAACCGAAGCTCAGGTTCAGGAATTAGCCGAGTTGGTGTATGCCAAACAGCGACTCGCACGCGTTCGCTGGGTTCTGGCGGTGCCGGAAGACTCGACGATCCAAAAGCCTGCCGATCTAGCTGGAAAGATTATCGCTACAGAAGTTGTAAAAACTACGAAGAAGTATCTGGCGAAACATGGCGTGACTGCGCGTGTGGATTTTTCCTGGGGAGCCACCGAAGTAAAGGTTCCGCAACTTGCCGATGCGATCGTGGAAGTAACGGAGACGGGATCGTCACTGCGTGCCAATCGTTTGAGGATCGTCGATACCGTTCTGGAGTCCGCGACAGTTTTCATCATGAATCAAGAAGCAGCCGTCGTCGAATGGAAACGCGAGAAGGCGGAAAACTTGATCCTGATGTTGCAGGGCGCGATTGATGCCACTACGAAGGTCGGACTGATGCTGAATGTCAGACGTGAGGATCTGGACGCGGTGCTGGGCGTGCTTCCGGCGCTGAAGAATCCCACTATCTCGACTTTAAGCGATCCGCAGTGGGTGGCCGTCAATACCATCATTGAAGAAGCCGTGGTGCGGCAGATTCTGCCGAGGCTGAAAGCCGCGAAAGCCCAAGGGATCGTTGAATACCCTTTGAACAAGATCGTGCTCTGATGAAAATTGTAAAGCTGAATAAAAATGTGGAGCGCGGGCTTCTGGATGTTCGACGCCAGTGCGATTCACAAGCGCAGCGGGTGGCGACGCGAATTATCGCGGATGTACGTAAACGCGGCGACGCGGCGCTGGTGGAGTGGACGAAGAGACTGGATGGGCTCAATTTGCGTGAGGGGATGTGGGTTTCTCCGCGAGAGATACGCACAGCCGCTGGCAAGGTAAATAAAGATTTATTACGCGCCATGGAGCACGCTGCGCAAAACATCCGTCGCGTAGCGGAAAAACAGCTGCCTCGTAAATGGACGCTCGAAGTTGAACCCGGAGTCCGCATTTCACAGTTTGTTCGCCCGATCGAATCCATCGGCTGTTATGTGCCGGGCGGACGCTACTCGCTTATTTCGACGTTGCTTATGACCGTCATTCCCGCGCTGGTTGCAGGCGTCGAACGTATCGTCGTCGCTTCCCCGAAGCCCAATGAGGACTTACTGGCAGCGGCTGAAATGCTTGGGGTCACGGGCATCTTGAAGATAGGCGGAGCTCAGGCAATTGCCGCGCTCGCACACGGAACGAAAAGCATTATGCGCGTGGATAAAATCTTCGGACCCGGAAATCGATACGTGACTGCGGCAAAGCAATTGGTTAGCAGTGATTGCGCTATTGATCTTCCCGCCGGTCCCACTGAGGCCATCGTGCTGGCCAGCGCAGGAAATCCGCGATGGATTGCCGCCGAATTACTGGCTCAAGCAGAGCACGCTCCCGATGCAGTATGCTTTTTGGTCACCACTTCGCGGGAACTTGCCCGCAGGGTTCAACAGGAAATGGCAGAGCAACTGAAACTTTTATCGAGCACAAATCCCGCGCGCATCTCCATGTCGCGAGCAGGCGCAATTCTGGTGGCTCCCTCTATCGATGCGGCGTGCGCGTTCGTAAATCGTTTCGCACCGGAACACTTGAGCTTGCCGCACAATCCAAATGACTTGATAAAGAAGGTGCGCGCTGCTGGAACGGTTTTTGTGGGCCCTTGGGCCGTGCAACCATTTGGAGACTATGCGAGCGGCAGCAACCACGTTCTGCCGACCTCTGGATGGGCGCGCGCGCGTGGCGGACTCAGCGCCGCGGATTTCGTGAAGTGCATCAGCGTGCAGTCCATCAGCCGCGGCGGATTTCATCGCCTCGCAAAAGATGTTCAAGTACTTGCCCGCGCAGAGGGTTTGCTCGCGCACGCCAACGCAGTGGAGGCGCGGCAATGAAACCTCGCCTACCAGTGCGGAACGCCATCCTGCGACGCCAGACTTACGAAGCTCCCGCAGAGGGTCGCCTGCATAAAGTGCGCCTGGATTTCAACGAAAATACGTCCGGGTGCGGGCGAGCGGTTTTGCGCGCGCTGAAAACACTTAGGCCCCAGCAGTTGGCGATGTATCCCGAGTACGCCAAGCCCACCCACCGGATTGCGGCGCACTTTGGTGTTATGGAAGAAGAACTATTGCTCGCCAACGGCGGCGATGACGCCCTGCGCGTATTCTTCGATGCCTTTGTAGAGCCCGACAGCAGCATTCTCATCTGCGAACCAACATTCCCCATGTATCGCTACTACGCGGAGATTAGCGGCGCGCACATCGAAACGGTTCGTTACGGCGTGGAAATGGAGTTTCCGCTCGACGATTTCATCTCGGCAATGCGCAAAACACCTCGCGTGGTTTTCATTGCGAACCCTAATAATCCCACCGGCACGCTGCTGCAACCCGAAGCCATTGAGAAAATCTTGCGCGCGGCAACCGATACCGCGGTTGTCATCGACGAAGCCTATGCCGAGTTTTCGGGAATTACCGTGCTCCCGTTGATTCGCAAGCATCCACAATTATTTGTGACCCGCACATTTTCGAAAGCCGCAGGCCTGGCCGGGTTGCGCCTGGGTGCCGTAATGGCCTGCAGAGAATCGCTGACATACCTGCGGAGGGCCATGCCTCCCTTTCCGGTTAATATCGCAGCGCTGGTGGCGGCGGAGGCCGCGGTAAACGATCGCGCGACGATGCGGAAATATGTAACGCAAACAAAACAAGTGCGCCGATGGTTTGCCGACGAGTTGCAGAGGCTCGGGGTAAAAACATATCCGACCGCAGGAAATTTTCTGCTGGCGGATTTTGGTCCGCGGGGTCCGGCGCTTTTCGCCAAACTCGCCGCTCAGGGAATCTTGTTGCGCGAGAGAAGCAAAGACATCGGACCCGGTTTTGTACGCATCACGATTGGCACGGAATCCGAAATGCGGCTACTGTTGAAAACAATTCGAAAAGAGTCCGTCGGACTCTTCAGACAAGAGGCTAGCTGAGGATGCCTCGCACTGCGAGCGTTCATCGGAAGACAAACGAGACCGACATCCGCGTGAAGGTGAATCTCGACGGGCACGGAAAAGCGCGCATCTCAACAGGAATTCGTTTCTTCGACCACATGTTGGAGCTGGCAGCGCGTCACGGCGCGTTCGACCTGGACATCGTCGCGCGCGGTGATCTGGATGTAGACCAGCACCACACCGTCGAGGACGTGGGCATTACGATCGGTGAGGCCGTTCTGAAAGCATTGGGAAACAAACGCGGAATTTTGCGCGCCGGCTATTTTGTCATGCCGATGGACGAATCGCTGACGGTTGCTGCTGTTGACTTGAGCGGCCGTCCGCATTGTGTCGTTAATGCAAAACTCTCCGTTCGTCATGTCGGGGATCTTCAAACCGAACTGATCGAAGATTTCTTCCAGGGCTTCGCGCAGGCCGCCAAGGCGAATGTCCATTTGCTGGTGTTATATGGGCGTTCTTCGCATCACCGGGTGGAAGCAATGTTCAAGGCCTTCGCCAGGGCTTTGCGATTCGCCGTGGCACGCGACAAGCGGCTTCGTGGCGTGTTGCCCAGCACCAAAGGTTTGCTATGAAAATTACCCTTATCGATTATGGGGCGGGGAATCTCCCTTCCATCGAGCGCGCCATACAGCGTTTGGGAGGGGATACCGAACGAGCCGACTCATCTGAACGTGTATCCCTGTCTCTTATACACAT
>CAXMLS010000093.1:0-2182 GCA_964194235.1 uncultured bacterium
AGATGTGTATAAGAGACAGTAGTAGTGCCGTGCGGGGGGATGCCCGCAGGTAGCCGGATTGGATTTGCACGAGAGCCGTTCGCCGGCAATATTCTTCCCGCGAACAGGCTCGATCCCAACGCTATCGCTTTGCTCAACCTCTATCCGCTCCCGAATAATCCCGGACTCTTTAACAATTTTGCGACTAATCCTGTCCTCAGGAACAACGTCAATCAATTCGATATTCGCCTCGACCACACCTTCAGCGACAAGGACGGCATATTTGGACGAGGGAGTTATTCCAACAGCCCGCAATTCATCCCTGGTCCATTTGGTGGGATTGCAGATGGCGGTTCATTTTCCGCCGGAGATCAAACAGCGATTGCCATTAACTGGGTCGTCAGCGAAACACATGTCTTTTCTCCGACCCTCGTTAATGAAGCCCGCGTCGGCTACAACAGCATCGCGGCGACGCGACTCCAGCCGAACGCCAATACCACCGGGATTCCGGCGAGTCTGGGCATTGAAGCAGTTCCGCAGGTTCCGGAAAATGGCGGACTGGGCTCCATCAATATTTCGGGCCTAAATAGGTTGGGCAGCAACGGCTATCTGCCTTCGGACGAAGATAGCAGCACTCCGCAAGTGACCGACAATTTGACGAAGAATCTGGGAAAACACTCCATCAAAGTTGGATTCCAGTTTCAGCAACTGCGTTTTTCGATTCTGCAGCCTCCCCACGGAAGGGGCAGTTTCTCATTCAACGGTTTGTACACTGAAGTGCCGTCAAACAACGACGGTAATACAGGCATCGCCCAACTGCTGTTAGTTCCCATCAAGGGAACCGTTCCGGGTGCCGCCGATTTCGTTGGCGGGGCCGATAACGTTGGAGCTTCGAACATTGCCCGTACCGATCAGAAGCGCAATTATTTTGGCACCTATTTTCAGGATGATTTTCACATCACTCCCAAATTGACTATCAACCTGGGGATGCGCTGGGAATACTTCGGCCAGCTGATCGAAACCAAAGGCGAGCAATCGAATTTTATACCGTCCTTTGCCTCTAGCCCGTCTCAATTCCTGATACCGAACCGCACCTGCAAAACTCCGCTATCCGCAGATTTCTACGCTGCCGCAAAGTTGGACAACATCAACATCGTCTGCTCCGGCGTCCCGGGACTCGGGCACTCGCAACGTACTAATTTTTCTCCACGGGTAGGATTCGCTTACCGGGTTACGCCGAAATTGGTAGCTCGCGGCGGCTATGGAATCTTCTATGGCGGGTTTGAGAATTCGGTGGTAATTACCTATATCGATTTTCCGTTTCAGTTCCAGCTCGGATATCCGAATTTGACCCCCGACGCGCCCGTGACTTTTCCAGACGGTTCGATTGGCACTCTCGAGAATGGGTTGAAAGGGATACCACTCGCTCCAGCCTCAGTGGAACCGCAGGGCATTTCGTTTACAGGCGAAGATTACAACACCAAAACGCCTTACACTCAGGCGTACAACCTTACTTTGCAGTATCAACTTTCGAATAACGACTCAGTCCAAGCGGGATACGTTGGGAATACCGTCCGTCACTTAGGCGTGTATACAAACCCAAACTCTCCTGCTCAGATACTGCCTCCTGGACTTAACCCTTTTAATTTTTCGCCATTTCCGCATTTCCAGAATTCGTTCACGCGTACCAGCTACGCAGGGAATAGCTCCTACAATTCGGGCCAATTCACTTACGGACACAAGTTCAACCAGGGGCTGAGCGTCCTGGCGAACTACACCTGGTCGCAATGCCGAACCGACGCGGTGGACGTCCTCGTCAGCACAGCCATCTCGGGCCGTGGTGCGTCGCGGCTGCCAAATTTCGGTATCAAGGGTGATTCGGGACTCTGTGATTTTGATATTCGCCATGTTTTCCACTTGAGTGGCATTTACGAGCTTCCGGTAGGCCGTGGCAAGCGATACCTTGCCAACGGTTCCAGGTTCTCGGAAGCTGTGCTCGGTGGATGGACCATTAACTGGATTTTACCTCTTGAGACCGGACAGCCGGGCACCGTCCCGTGCGCTATTACCACCACGTCCGGATTTGGGTGTTACGCGAATGTGGTTCCGGGGCAAAGCGTTACTGGAGGCCCGCATAATGTGGATCACTGGCTCAACCCGGCGGCCTTTACCAATCCTCCGGTCGCAACTACGATCGGGCAAA